>JAFTEH010000074.1 GCA_017453745.1 Spirochaetaceae bacterium | reverse complement strand
GCAAATCCGTGTGATAATAATCTTAGAGATTGCTTCGGGCGTTTATACGCCCTCGCAATGACGGAAAAGCCACTTATATTCCTCGCAATGAGCGGGGCTTGTTTCAAACCTCGTAATGAACGGGGGTACAATGGGTGTGCCTGCTTGCAGCCTGCCTGACGGCAGTCAGGATAGGCAAGCGTCAGGTAGACGGCGACTACATTGCTCAGGTTTTTCAACAATACCCCGCGCTTAAAAAAAGCAAAAATCGTTAGATTTTTGCAAATCCGTGTGATAATACCCTTGTAGATTGCTTCGGGCACTTAGCCCTCGCAATGACGGCGGTATAGTGTGCCCCTCGCAATGACGAGATAGTTTGCCTTGCCTAACCTGACTGCCTTGCTTGCGACTGCCCCACTAAATAAAAAAAGCCTCCCTTTCGGGAAGCTTTTTTAATCTAGTCCATTGTTATGGCCAAAGTGCAGTAATTTCAGCTGAGTCTACACAGATTGCAGGAACAACGGTTCCATCCTTAAACGCACCACGTCCTATTGATGTACCACCAACATTATATAACATATGCCCAAATCCAGTTACAGCAGAAACACCATAATCACCAAACGTCCTAGTCCAAGAACTTGAACCAGGATAACTAAAATCGACACCATTATTTTTATATGACCATCGTTTCGCTTCTCGAGCCATAGCGTACTGGGTAGGATTTTTAGCTCGTTGTTGTTGAGCATCTGCCTGTTCAGGACCCTTTCCTACACTAATAAAATAATAGTCGGCTTCTGATTTGGTTAATTCCTCTTTACTGAGGACAAATACATAATCGTTCATTCCCTCACCTAAATCAACCTGTTTAAGATGAGAACGTGCGTCTTGCGTAAATGCGCGTTGTAGAAATCCAAGTTTTTCGCCAGCAACATTAAACTTTCCTACCAGCTCTTCATTCTCGCCTTTTCCTGTTAAAACTTGCTTATATGCTAAGTCAGCCTGTTCGTCATCGTCCTCATATTCACCTCGCAGGAATGCTCGCAAAGTGCTATATTTGTAAGAATACCATTTTATTTCATCGTTGTTCTTATCCGTACGCGAACTTTTACCTCCTTGCCCAGAATCATCGGGTGAATCTGCATCTGCAAAATACGGCATACGCTCGACTGCTTTTACGCTCCATAACAATGCTCCAATTGTTTCAGTACCTGCTCCTTTGTATTCAGTATCAAGAACTCTCCACAACAATGGCTCTACTCTAAACCAACAAGTTTGATTATTCCAGTCAGAGTGGCTTACAGTATTTCCTTTTGTATCTACAAAATTATACTGATCCCCTGGAGACATTCCAGTAGGGAAATTTCCCGCTGAACCTAATTCGTTATGGCGTTTTGCCTTAACTTTTACATAATAGCCACCATCACTACCAAGGTACATATCCATACCACCGGTTCCTTGTTTCTTGCGTTCAGTTATTTGGTAAATATGCAAATCCTTACCAACATCAGAACCTTCTATCTTTGCAAGTGTTTGTGGGTAATCACCAAATGTAACAAATTTCAAAACAGTATCTAGAACATTACATGGAGTACTAGTCGCATAGAGGTCATCGTTCTGTACACTAACACCACCAGGCAGATCCCCAGTAAATTTCTCTATCGTTTCGTGAAACTGATACGGTTTTACTATACTAAGGGATACATCCTTACCCATTGCAGTGGCCTCAGGAGCTTCCTTATAACTTACATGTGCTTGAGCAGTTGGGTCAAGTGTCCCTTCTGGTAAAACAAAAACCTTGTTCACATCATCAAAGCAAGTGCCACTAAGTGTAACCCCAATGCGTGAATCAATTAATTCAACAGGTCGAGTAATCGTATGTTCTACATCAGCATCATCCGTAACTTTTGCAAGAATCTCAACAAAATTTCCAGCCTTGACAAATTCATCCCTAAAGAACGATTCTGGTTCAGCATCAAAGAACACATTTTTCCCATCAGCCGTTAATTCAGGAGGAATTATAATCTCAGCACCTGCATAAACATCAACGGGGAATGTACATTCGTTCTTTAATGTACTGGAACCATCAGCATTTTTTTCAAAGCGACGCACCTTAACAGGATAATGCCATGAAGCCTTATTTGGAAGATTTTCAGTAAACTCAAAAAATTGGTCTTCGGTTTCAGTGAAGTCAGTGTATGTATCATTTTTAGTTGGGTTTGAATACTGGAATGAAAGTTTCAAACCAGTCGTATCCAAATCATCACCAACGAGGTACTCGGTTTTATGAGCACTTGTTGGGTCTACACTAAATCCAAGAATCTGTGTTATAACATTCACTTTAAATGCATCAAGGAGTTCTACAAATGTAGCAGGAACACTCGGATCGTATGGTGTATTGGTTGGGTCTGGAACATAGTGCACTGTTATGGTTTGTTCTTTATCGTCATCATCAGCACTATTACTAAAACCAATAAACTTCCATTGTTCTGAATTAAAAGCCCATCGTGGAACTGTTTCTTCAGGAATTGGTGGGTCCTGAGTATCATCGCCTTCAAAGGTAAGTTCTATTAAAAGACCCTTTGTATCAAGATCCGCATCTTCTGCGACTTTATGTTTGTAGTCTTTTTTCAAAGGTTCTTCAACAATAGCAATATTTTTTACTTTCCGATCAATTACTTTACCAACCGAAACAGCGTACTGTGTGTGGAATGTTTTTCCGCTCGGTAGTGTATAGGTGATTTTAACGGCAAGCTTAGAATCTTCGCTTGTTACTCTCTCATCACCAACATTTAAAAGATTTTCTGTAAACGCTGTATAGTCAATGCTCCAACCGGCAGCAGCTAAATCAGGTATGCTTTCTAAAAAAAGAAACTCTGATGTCGGGTCTTGATCGTATTTTAACTCAATAACAAGACCAGTATAACTAAATTCCTCGTCCGTTGTAAAAAACCTCGTTGGACCTGGTTGGAAAACCTCTATACCGACCAGTTCGCGTGCTACGGGATTTACTGGTTCTGGTTTTGGGTTGTTTGGTTTTGGACAAGAAACCAACATAAACGGTGCTATAAAAGCACATAAGAAAAATATGTATTTCTTCATAATCTCCTCCCTGGATATAATTATTATTATGAGTATAACACTCTCGCTGTACTTTTATAACTAAAATCTTTTTATCATCAACGTATGGTGTATGTAGGATAAGATACACCAAAGACAAACATTTCGATTAGAGAAATGATACAGAAAAAACATTTTTTATTCAAGATATTTTAGTATTTTTTTTTAAATAATTATAAAAATATGCTAAAATAACAGGAGTTTTAAAAAAATTGAATTTCTATGCGCACATTTTATTGTGAATAGTATTGTATGGTGGATACTCACATTTTGAGTGTTTTTGATAAAAAAATAGAAAAAGGTCAGCATAATGCGAGAATGTAGACGGCAGCAGAACCCGCCACAGATGAAGTACTTTGTAAATATGAGTAGTATTGTAATTTTTTTTTTTATAGGTACCTTTACTTGTATGAGACGAATGCTCAGTTTAAGTATTTCTGTTTTTTTCTTGCTTGCCGTGCCCTTACGGGCTCAAAGTATTGAAGCGCAGGTATTATCATATCAAAATAGTTTTGCTCGTGCTAATCTGGACACAAAATTTGAATTAGTTAAAGATGCTGCGAAAAGTCAACAGGTGGAAATATGTCAGTTTTTTTTGACAGCGCTTGATTATGTCGATTCGGTATATGAATTTTTGCCTACGGATGAAACGCTTCTACAACTCGCTCGTTATACGGTAACACAAATAGGAAATAGGGGATATACCGCAGGGCTTTTGAAAATGCGGCTTTTGTTTTTGCGTATTCAAGAAGAATCCTTCCAAGAAGCCTGTATACGAGCATTCCAAAATCTAAAACCGACTGATACGGCCTTTATTTCAGAGCTTAATGGGCAATTTGAAGCGCTTTTTTATAAAAGTATTTCAGGTCAGGCATACTCGCCTTCTCTTTTAAAAGCCTATGCGGAGTGTTTGGGAAGTATCGGGAATCGAAACTCGTTTCAAGTTTTATTTAAAAGCCTTTTGCAATCAAACGATGAATCATATAAAAAAACCTGCACTGAAGCAATTTCAAAAATAAAAGTGGATATTTTTGAAGAACTTGTTACAATTCTTGAAAAAAGAGATATTTTTTCTAGTTGGACGGCTTTTGAAATTGCGCAAGGGAGTTCAACTATCTCCGAGTACGAGCTTGCACAGATAACGGCTTTAAGTTTATCGGTTGCACTCGATACTTCAAATATACAATCACAACTGGGTACGCAACTTATTTTCAAGGCAATACACTTGCTCACGGTACATAAGTGGCAACATTGTACGGATTTGGTTGTACAATACTTCCATAGGTTGCAAACCGACTTTAGGCGTGGGAATGCCCATGCGATGGACTTGGTAACTGTTATCAACTGTATGGCAGTGCTCCGCTCCAAAACGAGCTCAAATTCTTTAGTTGTCTTTTTAGGGCTACTCAATTCGGATACCGAAAAGGGAAGCGCCTACAACGAGCAAGTTGTGCTTGCCGTCATTAAAGCGTTGGGCGAGCTTGGAGACAATAACGCATTTGACTATTTAGTCTATGTTGACTACCTGAATTATTCTGAACGCATAAAACAAGCCGCCCGCGATTCTATCGCGAGGTTAAAATGGTAAATGAGGAATGTAAAACAAGTCCTATCGTAATTGTAAGTATCGCAAGTTGTTGTTTGTTTTATGGGGCGTATTGCGTCCGTAGTGCGCCGCTCTCTCTTTTTTTGGGTGGTCTGGTTCTGCTGCCGATAGTGTTGTCAACAAAAAAACAACAATGGAACACCCTGCTCTGTTGCCTTGTGTTTGCTTTTTTTATCTCTGCGCTTTCGTTACTTTCACTGTATCGGTATAAAGCGCCAGTTAAAACACTCGCTCGTCTTTCCAACATATCTCGCATGGTAATTGAACTCGCGAGCGAGCCAAAACCTGCGGGTTCTACCTTTGTAGTTGATGCTGTTGTAAAATCGGTTGTGCAAGATGAGCGGGTTTCTTTTTCGGCTACAGGACACATAAGTGTTTTTTTCCCAAAAGCAGTTATTGAGCAAACGCTTGCAGGCGGGGTAAGTACAGTAAAACAAAGGTCAAACGATCATGCTTCACGGCTTTTTGTACGCGGTGCCATTATGGAAGTAAAGATAAAGCCTGTCAAAAAAGGAACGGATAATGAGGTAGAGCGCACGAGCGAGCATATTGATACTTTTTTTGCAGATTCATCAATGCCCCGTTTTATCGGCTGGACTTCTCCCGTGGCAAAGGTTCGCGGACATTTTCGCTTTGCAATTATGCGCTTGTTGTATAGTTGGGGTGCCTGCGGTGCCTTGCTTTTAGCCTTAGTTTCCGCCGACAAATCTTTTTTGTCACCGGATGTGTACAATTCTTTTATTGACTGTGGCTTGGCACATGTTTTAGCACTGTCAGGCATGCATATTTCACTTGTCAATCAGGCAAGCCAAACGCTAACAAAATGGCTCCCCTCACGAATACTCGGGCAAGCAGTTTCATTGGTCTGTATGGCTCTGTTTGTGTGGTTTGCTGGTTCTTCCCCATCGCTCAATCGTGCATTGGGAATGGCTTTTATTGCAACAATAGGGCGCTTATTACGGCTCCCTGTGAATATTTTTAATGTAGTATCGGCGATGTTTATCATACACATTCTGTTTTTACCACACGAAGCACTGACACTTAGTTTTATGCTTTCCTACGGGGCACTCGTTGGGATATTAGTGTTTGGGGAAGCCCTTAACACTATGCTTGACGGAAAAGTTCCCCCTATTCTTGCAAGTTCGTTTAGTGCTTCTTTCGGGGCTCAAGCGTTTACTATTCCGATTATTTCGTTTACAATCAAGCGGATTACCCTTGTCGGTTTAATTTCCAGTACGATTGTCAGTCCGCTTATCGGAATCTTTTTGCTTTTTGGCTTTGTAGGCATTTTTAGTTCGCTTGCTTTTCCCACACTTTCACCACTATTCAGTGTACTTTTAAACTATGCGTATAACATCATACTCGGTATTGTGCGCTTTTTTGAAGGTTTTTTTGTCTTTGGCATTTCAAACGGTACGACTGCACTTGCATATTCTGCAATTTCGATTATGCTCGGATGTGCCTGTATATATTGCAAAAAAAACATTCTTAATAGGAGAAATAAACTTGCTCAATTCACTGTATAATTCGCCTGCAAAACTAAAAGAGCTCCTCGATGCACGCAATCTTAGTATGCAAAAAAAGTTTGGTCAAAATTTTTTAATTGATGCGAACATTCGCTCAAAACTGGTCGATACGCTCGCCCTCAGCCCCGATGATACTATTTGGGAAATAGGGCCTGGTTTGGGGAGCATGACAGAACTTATTTTAAAAACAGGCGCAACATTGACAGCATTTGAAATCGATACAGGCTTTATACCATTTTTGCATGAACAGTTTGACATATATGAAAACTTTCAACTTGTCGAAGGCGATGTACTAAAAAACTGGAAACAATGCGCTCGTGACAATGTTCCTCAGTTTTTTTTTGGCAACCTACCCTACAATATTGCAACAACACTGCTCCTTGACACAATAGAAGAAGGAATCTTTTTTGATACTTGCCTGGTAACAATGCAAAAAGAAGCGGCTGACCGACTTGGCGCAAGTATTGGGGAAGATTATTCTGCTACTTCGATTTTAACCCAAGCCTTTTACGATGTACAACCAGTGATGAATATAGGGGCTTCTGCATTTTGGCCGCGCCCGCATGTTGCATCAAAGGCTATTCTTTTACGAAAAAGTGAAACATATTCGGCACAACTTGACGGAATCACAGCTCTTTTTTTTACACTTGTCAAAGCGCTCTTTTTTTCAAGACGCAAAACAATAAAAAACAATTTTTTGCGGTATCTCAAAGAACACAACAAAGACATTGCGCTTTTAGACAGGGTATTTCCGCAGAGTGTACAGAGCCGCCGTGCCGAAACGCTCACGGTACAAGAATGTATAGAATACACAAAAAAACTTGCGACAGTTTTGGAAACCTCGTAGTTTTAAGTGGTGGCAAGTTTTAAAAACGGCACGCTCAACTAAAAGTTTTTTTAGAAGTGCCCTTTTATACAAGGACACTTATTGTGCTCGTACACGAGGGCATGTGGAAAAAGCATGCTGTGGGCTCCTAGATACCGTGTGCAATAGTAGGAAGCACAAAGTAAGCCGATTCGCCTAAGTCAAGTTCGGCATCAATAGAATTTATCACATCAGAGCGGATTTGTGGCTCTATAATCATAATAACGACTTCTTTTTCTTCGCCTATTGCAAGACTAAACAGTTTATTTTCATTGCCAGAAGCAAGACCGCGAATAATAGTTGCACCACGAGCCCCTGCCATTCGTGCAAGAACAATCACATCATCTGCAAGTTTTCTGTCTACAGAAACAGCCAGTGTTTCCCACCGTGAATAAATACCCGTTTCGAGTAATTTTTGTGTAGCCAAACGCAAACGCCCCCTCTGTCCCTTATGTCTATTTGCTTTAATCTTAAACAAAACCCCCAATACCATTAGCGAAAGGATGGGCGACATTGCGACCATGGCTATAACCCCAAACCCATCAACTAAGACATTCGCAGTGGGAATGGTGTCGGCAGCACCTTGTGCAAAAGCGAGTATAAAGGTAGCCGTTATAGGACCTGAAGCAACGCCTCCTGCGTCATAAGCTATACCCACAAACACAGGATCGCAAAAAAATGACAAGATAATGGAAAGGCCAAACCCAAAGACTAAAAAATACCACAATTTCACTGACGGCACCATAATCCGCAACATTGAAAACGCCACTGCCAAACCGACACCAATCGAAAGAGTTGCACTAATAAGTTTTACAGGAATATGGCCTGTTGTTACACGCTCAATCTGTTGCCCCAAAATGTGTACAGCAGGCTCGGCAAGGACTACAATAAAACCTAAGAGTAAGCCAACCATTAAAAGTAAAAAGCCATTTTCACCTGCGATAAAAACCCCCAAGAGCCGCCCCATATCCATAAAGCCAGCATTCACACCAGAAAGAAAGAGGGTTAAGCCGAGTACGGTATAAATAAGCCCTCTAAAAATGACAGTACATTCCGAAAAAGAAATTTTAAATTGTATGGCATTATAAATCAAAAATAACACAACAATGGGCGTAATTGCTAAAAGAGATTCTATAAAAATATGAGGAAACTGTAAGATAATAGGCATAAAAATACCTTCTTGAACAACAAACTCCTCAACGACTCCCTGAATTTGTTTTTGTTGGGTAATAATTGACAAGAGCATGAGCGCTAAGATGGGACCTGTACTCATTACTCCTACTAAGCCAAAAGAATCTTCTTCGCTCGTTTTTCCGCCTTTTAAACTCGCAATGCCTGCTGAAATTGCCAAAATAAAGGGCGTTGTTAAAGCCCCTGTTGTCGCACCAGAAGCGTCAAACGAAATCGCTAAAAATTCTTCTGAAACAAAAAAACCCAAAAAACCGATAACAAGGTAAATAATACAGATAAAAATTTTATACCGCTTGTTCAAAAACGAGCGAAGTATACCCAAAAACACAAGCAAGCCAACTCCAAATGATACAATATACACAAGTACATTTGATGAAAGCGTTGCGCCAGAAGCATTTTCTACTTGCTTAGTTAAAATGAGCAAATCGGGCTCGGCAATGGTAACTAAAAAACCTATTAAAAAGCCTAAAATCGTTATCGCAAAAAGAGATTTAGAAGTTGCAATCGCTTGCGACATATATTCACCGATTTTTTGAATACTAATATCAATGCCCAACAGAAAAAGAGCGAGCCCGACAAGTACAATAACCGCCCCAATCAAAAATCGGATGAGTACTGCTGGTTCGACTGGCACAACGGTAAGACACAGCGCTACCACCAATAGTACTACAGGCACAATCGAGCGCGCTACTTCGGAAATCTTTTCGCTAAATATTCCCATTCTTCAATCCTTCAATAGTATGGTCTGTAGCGATGTGGTCTGTGGAACTCGCACTGGTTCGTATTCCAATCGCTTTGTTTACAGGTAGCACAAAAAGCACACCCATACCAGGTTTTGTCAACTGTAAATCTTTTATAATAGCTTGCTCGATTTGTTTGAGTTTTGGTTCTTCGGTTACAATGAGTACAATATCTTTTTGTGGTTCAATGGCAATAGGAAAATAAAAGTCCTTAGGAATTCCTGCGCCGTGCCCCTGTAAAATAGTTCCTCCTGAAGCATGAGCTTTTAAAGCGGCATTTATACAACGACTGCTTTTTCCTTTGTCAACTATTGCGGTAATGCAATGAAATGGAAAATCAACTGTTGTTTTTTTTGCGTCTGAAGAGTGATTAGAAAAAATATGCAAGTCTTTTAAAGGCACTGAAAAAGCGATACCGGTATTTTTTTCGGTCAATTTTAATTCTCTTTCAAAAAAGTCAAATGCTTCATCGAGGTCATCTTTGTTCACTGGAACAATAGCAACTTCTTTGCTTGAACGGTCTAGTCCGAGAACTTTCAGCACAGTAGAATTTACGCTCCCTTCCGCAAAAAAAGTAATACGAGCGCTATACTTTTGGTTTGATTCAGCAAATGCTTTATTTACAAGCCCTCTCTTTGCAATAAGCACAAGTAAAAAATCATATCCCATAAACACCCCTCATCGTAAAATGTAAAACTGAAAAGCTAAACGGCAATCTCACAAACATGTAGTTTTTAGAAACTACCAAAGATAAACTTACCATACTTAAAAAAAGTATTTTGTCAAGGTGAGATTACATTATCTTGAAAACAGTTATTGCTCCTGCGATAGAGCAGCTTATATATACCGAACATGAAAAAGCGTGTGTGCTGTTGTGTCAGCAGGGAAATCAATTTTTATTCAAACACAGTCATTCTGAGGGGCAAGTACACCGAAGCATCTCAATATGCTAAGGAAAGGCGCTGTTTTCCATGTGCTCAACATGACAAACCCTCATGGCGCAAAATCGTCTGCCTGACACTTGCCTGCCATTGTAGCAGGCTCGCAATGAAGATTGTAGCGCTTCACGCTCTTGCGGTGACACGGGCACGCACTGTCCTAACTGCGTCAGGTAGGCAGCAGAGAGGTTTCTCGTAACGATGAACTACTACGGAACTATTTGCTTGTGAAACTTAATTTCCATAATTGTATCAGCACTGTATCAGCGATTGCCATAGACTTTTTTTTATTTTACATTAAAATTAACCGAGGTTTGTATATGAAGTTTATTCTTGTGCGCCATTTAAAACCAGATATGCCAATGCAAACGAGGTATACGGCGAGGGAGTTTAATGATGCTCTCATACAATATAATCAATCGGGTATTAGTGCCTATACGCCTGCTCATACGGGTTCTCATAACTATACTTTCTATTGCAGTAGGGCACATTCTAGCATTGAAACGGTAACGGCTTTGTTTGGAAACCAAAATATCTGTGTTACTTCGCTTTTAGATGAAGTTCCACTTACCGTAAACGAAAATACTTCGGGCTTTTACTCGTTTCCTACTTGGCAGCGTAAAGCCTTTCGACAATGGAAAAAGAGCACGGACTATTCTACAGAAACATATTCCCAAACTCAAAAACGCGCAAGTCAGGTAATCGAAATGCTTGAAAAAAAAGGGGAAAATGCTGTTCTCGTATCTCATACATTTTTTTTAAGCATACTCCTCCAGCTTTTCAAAAGAAAAAAATACGAAATCACTAAACCGCATTTGCTTTCTATCTTATATGGCGACCGTATTCGTGTTGAACCAAAAACACAACGATGTGGTGGTTGTAAACATAATTGCGCATTAAACAAACCTGCATGCGAAATCGGGCGTGATAAGGCTTTGATAAATCGTATTGAACTTACATCAGATACAGTAAACCAAAAGCGATTTTAAAATATGTAGCACTTCTAAAAACTCAGTTTTGTTATTTGGCAACAACTAATACTAATTACCTGTGCGCAAAAAGTTTTGAAGTTTTTAAAAATTACATTTTTAAATGGAGATACTTGTAAAAAAATACAATGTAATTATAATCCAGCCACGATGGAAGTAATAAATAATCAGTATCGATTTATCGAAACTTTATATACCGAACCTAAATATTCAACTCTTTTGGTGTTAGATGAAAAAGACCAAAATCTGTATCAGCTAATCGCGCCTACAGGACCTTTACCAAAACAACTTATCGACTATGTAAAGAATAATTTACTTAAATTTTTTTTCTTTGATGATACCTATGTTGTGCGCTTTTTAGGTATAGGGCGTATTTTTTCTATTGACAACATCCCTTCCATATCGTCTCGCTTTTTTTTTGTTTCAGAATACATAGAACCTCAAATTGATTTTACTTCACGCATAAGCAATATGAATTTTGAGCAAAAACGAGATATTGCTTTAGCACTTTGTCGCTCGCTCAACTATGTCCACACGAATGGATTTTCGTATGGGGGCTTTTCCGGAAATGATCTCATTATTTTATTTGATGGCACAAACACTCGTATCAAAATCAATGACTTTGTTGGTTTAAAAATAAAAAACTATCTTGACACAAGCAACCCTATAAAAGCACGAGTACTAAAAAACGATAATAGCCAAGAAAATATGCAGCGAGTTGATCAGATAAATGATATGGTTTCGCTCGGAACGGTGCTCTTACAACTATTGCTAGAACGCCCATTACGAACTTCTCCAAAGCAAGAACTATCAGCGTTATCAAAGTTATATGAAAATACCGACTGTCAAGAAGCTGCACTTTTACCGATAATAAACAAGCTTTTAAACTTATCACTTGATGTTACATACGAAGAATGCTACTATCCATATCATGTTGCGGAAGAAATTGCTAATGCCTACAATCAAAATATCATAATTATTGATGCAGCACAAAAAGTGCCAGAACTATTTGCAAATATAACTGGATGCGATAAAGAAATATCTCGTGCTATTGAAATATATACCAATGCACAAAAAGGTTTAGAAAAACCGATAATGCTCATTGAAGGACCTGAAGGTGTAGGCAAATCGAACTTTGGAATTGCAATAGCGACATATCTTCGATTTAAAGATGTATATTCATTTTCCTATTATATCAAAAAAGATAAAACGCCTGATGAACACTGGTCGAATTTTGTACTGTATGTACAGCACTTTTCAGAGTTAATGGGGCTTTCTGATTATACTATGCAGTT
>JAFTEH010000009.1 GCA_017453745.1 Spirochaetaceae bacterium | reverse complement strand
GCTTGATAGTTTTAAAATCTTCGACGCTAACCCTTGACACAAACCCTCAAAGCAACAATTATGAAACAATAGGAAGCGATGCGGCTGTAGCGGTTTCTAATAAGCAAGCACTTGTTTTTCCTAACGCTGCACAAGGCTATGCGAGTATGGACATAGTATTATACGATGGGGTTTTTGAAAGCGAAAAATGTACGCTCACCGAAAGCGTGCCACGGTTAAAGGTAACGGTGCAGCAAACGGCTGTGCTGACAAGTGTCCCAGAAGAACTTTATGCTGACCCCCCTGCTTATTTTTATCTCCCGTTGGATAAAAATAATAATGCACCTATTAAAATATCTTCAAAGTATTACACAATAGAATATAACGATGGAAGTTATCAGCTTTCTGATGATAAAGATGCTTCTGGTGTAGCACTTGCATATACATTAAATGAGGAGAGTGAGGAAAAAGCAACAGGCTCTAAAGATATAACGATAACAACCGAAGGACGAAACACGCTTAGCATAACGGCGAGAAAAAAAGGCTACCTCATCGGGTCTGATAGCTTTACATTGTGTCTTTACAGAGATATTTATGTAGACGGAACTTATACACAAGAGGACAGTGACGGCACTAAAACTAAGCCATTTAAAACGCTTGGTGTCGCAATAGATTGTGTAAATGCAATTCCTGCTGATGCTTCTGGGAGCCCTATTACCATAACTGTTAAAAGTAACTGTAACTTATATAGTGGTGAAAATGGGAGCGCCACCTATTTCAATATCGAATTAAAAAAACGAGATGTCAAGATTGTAAAGGATAGTTCAGTTACTGGCAATGTAACTATAGAATTTGATGGTGTAGGGAATTTAGTATTAGGAAGTGAGGGGAATGGTGCTAAGCGTCTCAATATAGAGGGTGTAAACTTACACTATGGACAAATACGTGTTGAAGGTAATACTATAGATTTTACTGATTGTACTCTTTCAGATTGTTTTTTAAACTGTTATGATGGTGTGGTGACTCTTAAAAATTGCAATGTATTAGCTTCTTCTTCTGGTAATACGAAGTTGCATTTAATTTATGTAAAACAACAAGAAGAGGGAGATAATCCAAAACTAACTATAGAGGACACCACTATTAATGGTTTCTATCAAACTGATAAAAAAAGCCCAGCTCCTGGTGTTGAAGTTCAGTCAAGCAGTCTCGATGCTGCCTTTATCATGAAAGGTAATTCAAAAATAACTGGCTTTGCTCAAAGTGGGGTTTATGTTTTTGCAGGTAGGTTTGACATGGAAGATGGCACAATTGAAAATAACTCAAATAACTCGAAGGATGAAAACGGTGGCGGTGTGCGTTTAGGTACCTTTGATGTTGGCGAGGATAAAATAATTTTTAACATGACAGGTGGCACTATTAAAGATAATTATGCAAAGCGGGGCGGTGGTGTGTATGTTGGAGGAAATGCTACGATGTACATGTCAGGTGATGCGTGTATCGGAGATATCAGTCAAGCAAGCGCTGCAACTGACGCTGCCTGCTCAAACAGTGCACAAACTGGTGCAGGAATTTTTGTTAATGTTTTAACTGCAAGTGATAATTCTCACAAAATGCCACGCTTATACATAGGGGCAAAGTTAGCCGCTAACGGTAATGTTGTAGAAGACACGAGCGAGAATCCCACTATCGCGTATAATTATGCGAGTACTCAAGCGGGTGCGATTTATGTAAACCACCAATATTGTGCTCAACATACAGATGGAGAACTCGTAGCAGTTGAAATGTATGGTGGTGCGATCAAAAACAACAGTAGTAATCAAGGTCCGGATGCCGCTCAGATATGCATGCAAAGTGGGATTTTTTGTTTCAAAAAAGAAGTTACTTACATACAAAAGATTTACTTAAATGTCAATAGGTCTGGCGGGTGGCTTATGAAGAATGTTTGTGGAATAAAACTGGATGTTTATTTTAGCACTCCCCCAACTATTGACTTTGATTCAGCCCTGTATGCTGCCTGTGGTACTGAGACTAATAAGTATAAGTTTGTGTATCTCGGGGATGGTATATCGATGCCTACTTATTCATTTACTAATGCGGGGGCAACCTATAAAATAGATAACGATGGGTGTTTAAGACCATAGAGCTAACAGTGTGTGCGTTTAGATGCGTTGGGAAAGTTTCGCGAGGTGTAGTCGCCGCCTGCCTGTCCTGACTGCCGTCAGGCAGACTGCAAGCAGGGTAGGCAGGTTAGGCGACGGGCGTAGCAACGAATCCGTGTGACAATTAAAAAAAAGAATTATCACACGGACAATTCGCTACGCTGCTCGGGCTGCTGGAAACTTCGTTGCAAATAACGCCCTCGCTTTTTTTGGGAGCAACAAACGGATTTGCTCAACTCTAACGAGTTTTGCTTTTTTAAGAGCAAAGTATTGTCATGTTGCTGTGTATCAGGCAAAGAATAACATTTTAATATTATGGAATTTCGTAGAAATTCCGAATCCGT
>JAFTEH010000008.1 GCA_017453745.1 Spirochaetaceae bacterium | reverse complement strand
CGTCTACTCAGGATGTAGACGGTGCGTAAGTGCGAGAATTAAAAATATCAGCTTTACTTAAATTACATAGAACACAACTGGAAACTTATTACTTTCAGGCGGGTTCTTAGGGCAGAGCCCTAAGCGATGCTTTTGGAAGGGATAGGGATTCTAAGGGAAAGGTAGAAAAAACATAGCCGTCTACACGGATGTAGACGGTGCGTAAGCGCGAGAATTAAAAATATAATTTTCTCAATTTTTAATTCTCGGCCACTTTGAAAAAACAAGGATGTTTTTTCAAAGTGCATTTGCTTCGAACAAAAGTGTGTCTTTTCCCTTAGGATTAGAGTGCAGGGAAAAGCAATCCCTGCAAAACTTGATTTCCATGTGATTGTGTCATGTACTGCTTGAATATTCAGTAGACAATCAATATAATAGTCCGATGTGGAAACTGGCTCATCTGTTTATACTCGCTAGATGAGGGGTTCCCCTAAGTACTGTAACATGCACTGTTTAATCTGTAAGGAGAAAATATGCGCGAAATATATGTGGATTCTCTTGTAGAGCCTATGAAACAAGCGTTAATTAATATGGCGTATGATTTGCCGACTGATGTCAAGTCTTGTTTGCAAGATTGTACTGATTCTGAAAAATGGCCTCTCGCAAAAACAACACTTAACCAAATTTTAGAAAATGCGGAAATTGCTCACAAAACTCGTTCCCCGATGTGTCAAGATACAGGTATGGTTGTCGCCTTTGTGACTGTTGGGCAAGATGTGCACCTTGTAGGTGGAAGTTTAACTGATGCAATTAACGATGCAGTAAAAAAAGCTTATGATGAAGGCTATTTACGAAAATCTGTTGTTGCGGACCCTTTGGATGGGCGCATTAATACAAAGGATAATACACCTGCCATCATTCACTATGAACTTGTTTCTGGGGCCAAGTTAAGCGTAGAGTTTGCCGCTAAGGGCTTCGGTTCTGAAAATATGTCACGGCTTGCTATGTTAAAGCCATCTGATGGGTTAGAAGGTGTAAAGCAGTTTATTTTGGAAACGGTAGAACTGGCTGGTCCTAATCCATGTCCGCCTATTGTTGTCGGGGTTGGGATTGGTGGTACGGTTGACAAGGTGACATTGTTGGCAAAGCGTGCACTTTTGCGCTCTCTGGATTCACATAACCCAAATCCGTTTTATGCAGCACTTGAAAGCGAAATGCTTGACAAAATCAACAAGTTGGGCATCGGACCTCAAGGCTATGGTGGGCGTACCACTGCTTTAAGAGTACTGATAGAAACATTTCCGACCCATATTGCAGGTTTGCCGGTATGCGTAAATATTAACTGTCATGCGACACGGCATGTTACATTGTCATTTTAAGTATACTAAACACGAATCGCATTTTAGATTTATATAACATATAATTGAAGAGAGGAAAAAATGTCTAAAGAGGTTTATATAACAACGCCACTTACAAAAGATGCTTTACAAGATATTGAAGCAGGGGATATTGTTTACATTACAGGGTATATTTATACCGGGCGTGATGCAGCACATAAAAGACTGTGTGAATTGTTAGAAAAGGGAGAAAAACTTCCTATTGATGTGCGGGGCGCTATTATGTATTATGTCGGACCTACTCCTGCAAAGCCCGGTGAGCCTATAGGTTCGGCAGGCCCTACAACGAGTTATCGAATGGATGCATACACACCTCAACTTATGGACCAAGGACTTTTGGGAATGATAGGTAAGGGTAAGCGAAATCAAGCCGTTATAGATAAAATTATAGAATATGGTGGGTGTTATTTTGCAGCAGTTGGAGGGGCGGCCGCTCTTATAAAAAGCACAATCAAAACGGCTGAACTTGTCTGCTATGAGGATTTGGGGGCTGAAGCAATTAGAAAGTTATATGTTGAGCGTTTTCCGGTAACATGTATCATAGACAAAAATGGGAACAATCTCTATGAACGAGGTCGTAAAGCATATTTAGATTCGTTATAAGGCTTTAGGGAATATTCTTTGGAGCGGTGTGTATCAAAGTGGCACTATGAAAAATGATACACAAACGATAGGTTTTGCTTGCTGTTTTGTGACGATACATAACTGACACGGAAATGTACAAAGGTTTCGTTTTGGTGTACAACAAGTTTGTCGTAGATACAGTCCGTGTAAAAAGGTATTTTACAAAGGGTATGTGTTATTTTTTAAGTATCTAACGAACAGCAAGTAATGTTTCAGCTTCGTCTTCGGTGATAGTACCAACCTTGACAAGGTCAAATATTTGTTGTCCAATGCTTCGATTAAAAAACAAAAGATCATCAGTACCAAGACCGATAGGAACCCCTGCTCGCATCATTTTTGCGATTGGGTGAGTTTCAAGGCTTTCGACTGCACCGAGCATATAGTTACTCTGTGGGCAGACATTACAGCGTATTTCATTTTTAGCTAAAAACTCAAGAACATGTTCATCACTTGCCGCACCAATTCCATGCTGAACTTCGTCAAGTCGGTACAGTTCTACGACACGCTTAACCGAAGCAGCATCAGAAAATTCACCGACATGCCCCTTCTTTTTTATACCATACTTTTCGGCTAAATCAAAAATAAAGGTGAGGTCATTCAAACTTTCAAAAATTTCAGGTCCGTAGACATCAATATTTTTAAAAACGCCACTTTCCAGCATGGGTTTACACCATTGCGTTAAAAATTCAATATCAGCATTTTTCGGGATTCCCAGTTCAGGAACAAATTCCATGCGTTTTGACTGTTTTTTTACTAGTTCGGAAATATACAAAAGGAAATTGTCAAGGTTTAAATCAAATTGCTTTATAAAGCCTATATCAATAGATGCCTCCATCTTGACAATATTGTCTTTTTTGGCATCTTTAAACGACATATCAAAAAGGTCTTTTATATCCTGAGCCGTTTTTGCGCGTGGGCGTGTGTATTCGCCAATAACTTCGTGCATTTCGCCAAGACCATTCATCTTGCGTGGAAAGTTTGGGATTTCTAGATTTGCCCATTTTTTATACCGTTTATAACTCATACTTAAATTCAAATGAGCATGCAAATCAGCTTTTTCTTTTTGTTCGTAATATTCAATGTCTTTCATAAAAACCTTTTACTAGTTAGCATATTATAGCTAAATCTAAAAAAAAAGTAAGTTATAGCACCTCTACAATTTTAAAGTGTTATTCTATAGACCACCCGTAAAAACTTCGGTTTTTGGAATAGCCTATCATGCATGAGAATGGTACTATTGCCAAGTCTCTAAACTTATACGGTTTATATTTCGGCAAAAATGGGCAAAAACTTTAGGGCTCCTCTAAAAACTGTGGCAGGGCAGCGAAGCACGATGAGTTTTTAGAGGTCACCTTTAATTCTCATGGTATTAAACTGTGCTGTATTTTTCAAGAAGCTCCTTTGCATGTAAGTTTGAAATAGTATCATCTTCATCACCAGAAAGCATTCGAGCGATTTCTTCTATACGAGTATCGCCAATAACCTTTTGTGCATTGGTGCGTGTGGTTTCTTGTTCTGTTAGTTTTTCAATTTTAATATGGCAGTCTGCGTGGGCTGCTATAACGGCTAAGTGAGTTACGCAGAGAATCTGTTTATGCTTTGAAAGTTCTTTGATATGCTTTGCAACGGATATGGCAACTTCCCCACCGATACCAGTGTCGATTTCATCAAAAATGAGAGTGCCCACGCTGTCCCCCTGTGCTAACACAGTTTTTAGGGCAAGCATAACACGCGAAATTTCACCGCCGGAAGCAATTTTTGTAAGCGGTTTGAGTGGCTCCCCTAGGTTCGGACTAATTAAAAATTCTATGTCATCAAATCCAAACTGCCCAGCTTTTTGCTTGCCGTCTTCTGTTTCCTTTTTTTGTACATTGACTTTGAATTGTATTTTTTGCATGTTTAAATTTTTTAAGACCGTTTCAATCTGAGCTTGTAAAAGGCTCGCCGCTTCAGCACGCTTTTTTGATAAAAATTGCCCTTTTTTAAAAAGGTCAGCCTGTATTGTTTTGAGCTTTTGCTCAAGCGCCTCTTTTGTTTCGCTTCCTTTTTGTAAGCGCTCTCGTTCATGGCTGGCTTGCTCGCTAAAATGTAAAACCCCCGCGATGCCTTGCGTTGGACTTTCGCAGTATTTTTTAGTGAGTTTGTATATAAGTGAAAGGCGTTCTTGTATTTCATCGCGGCGAGCTTCGTCAAAGTGTAAATTTCCGGTATATGCTTGTACATCTGAACAAGCATCTTCAAGTTCATAGTATTGATTGGAAATGCGCTGTACTGTTGGTTTGAGGCTGTCGTCAATTTCAGAAGCTGCCTGTAAACAATGAAGTGCTTTTTTTAAAAGGTATATCGCACCACCGACACCAGAGGTACATTCATTTGCTTCTTGTAACTGGTTATATAGTTTTTCAAAACCATCGAGGCGTTTTGCTTCAGTTTCTAATTCAATATCTTCGCCTTCTTTTAAACGAGCCGCCTGTATTTCGTTTACCGCATATTCAAGGTATTCTATGCGCTCAAGTCGCTGTCGCTGCGAAAGAGAAAGTTCTTCGAGTTGTTCGCGTGCACTTGTTAATTCAAGGTAGAGTTGGGAGTATTCCGTTACTTCTTGCTCAATCCCGGCAAAAGCGTCCAAAAACCGCCTGTGCTCGCTTACCCTAAAAAGCGATTGATGATCATGCTGTCCATGTATGTCAACCAAAAAACGCGTAAATTCTTCAAGTTCGGGACGAGCAACAGGCGTGTTTGCTATCCAAGCGCTTGAACGCCCTGTCGTCTTTATGCTCCGTCGTATAAAAACGGTATTGTCTTCAACGCTTATATCATGTTCTGAGAGCCATGTACTTGCTCTCTGGTTTCCCTCTATCGAAAAGGTAGCCGAAACACTTGCTTCCTCACAATCTTTACGAATAACTTCTGTACTTGACTTTCCGCCTAACAAAAAGCCTAAGGCCCCGATGATAATAGACTTTCCGGCTCCCGTTTCTCCAGAAAATACATGAAAGCCATTTTCAAAATCAATAGTAACTTCTTCAATAAGAGCAATATTTTTTACGGTTAAACTTATAATCATAGTATTCCTAAAAATGAGGTTTCATGATACTACCTTTAGACTTTCACGCGTATCAAGTCAGGCGGAAACCAATACCGATGCATCGCCTATATCAATTTACAATGCCCCATTATGTTAGCTTGTATAGTATTCCAGTATACTCATTTTTTTATAACTTTCAATAGCGGTAATTTTAAAAAATCATTTTTTACTATGCTATTGCAAACTGATAGAGTGCGTTTTTTGTCTTTTTGATAGTTATAAAAGATCTTAAACTCGCTCATATATTCACTCAATAAAAAGATATTACTTTTTTTTAAAAAATTACAAAAAGCTCAAGATTTTTGTGTTGTTTATGAGAACTTCTAAAAATTTTTTAAATTTTGAGTTTTTAGAAGTGCCCTTATGTTACTTTTAAGAGCGTATTAAAAATGGGTCTATCGTTTTTTTTCCTGCTAAAAGCATTAACAACCGCTCAAACCCGAGTGCTACACCAGAACATGGTGGCATCTGGCTGCATATTTTAGCAAAGTCAGATGGGGCTTGAATGGGGAGCATGCCATTTTTTTTGCGTTTTTCAGTTTCTTCCTTAAAAAAAGTTTCTACCATTTGGGGATTTGTTTGCTCAGTATAACAGTTTGCAAGTTCAACCCCATTCAAATAACACTCCCAACGCTCTGTTACAGGCATTGTGTTTACCCGTTTTTGCACCGAAAGCGTATTTGACACAGCAGGATAGTCTAAAAGAGCAACGATACGGTTTTTGGGGAGGGCTGGTTCTATTACCGAAACGAGTACCAGTTCATATAATTCTTGAAAAGTATATGAATGTATAAGGCTTTCATCTGCAATGTTTAGAGACATAACCTTTTGGAGTAGGGCTTCTTTGGTTTTTTGCGCCGAAAGGGGAAAGCCTGCGAATCGTTCAAACGCTTCATCCATAGTCAGTTGCATAAAGGGTTTTGTAAAGGCATCATCGCCCACTGGGTTAAAAAGGGGCGATGTTTTTAGTGTTTCGGCCAGGTGGGAAAAGAGTTTTTCGGTTATGGTAATTGAATCCGTGTAGGTAGCACCAACCGTATAATATTCAAGCATGGTAAATTCATGGTTGTGTATATGAGTGGCGCTATCTGTTGAGCGAAATGCGTGAGCGAGTTCAAAAACCGAACACTTATGCTGTGCCAAAAGTCTTTTTATCTGGAGTTCAGGCGAGGGCAGTAAAAAAAATGTTTTCCCGTGTGTATTGTGTTCGGTTCTAAATACTTCGATACTGCTTTCGGGTATGAGCGTTGATGAAAGACAGGGCGTGTGAACTTCTAAGTACTGCCTTTGTACAAAAAAGTCTCGCACCCCTTGAGCGCACTGATTCCAAAAGGTAATTGCTTCTCTATCCATAAAAATTAAAAAATCCTCTGTTTCAGGTTCTATTCAATGCGACAAGGAGCAAAACATCAGTTTTGGGACTTGTTGCATTGCGTTGCGCATATGGTTAAAAACAGCACGCTTATTTCAGTGCTGTTTTTAACCCTTTGTTTCACAGTGCGCTTTTACCAGCGAATATTCTACCTGTATTTATAATAGTTTATTGAGTGCTTTTATAAATTCAGCAGGATTCGCAATTTCTTCTCCTTCGGCTAATTGGCTTTGGCCGAGGAGCACCTTGCCGTAATCGGCTAACAGTTCCTGATTCATTTCGGTTTTAAGTTTTTGCAAAACGCTGTGATTAGGATTTATTTCTAAAATAGGTGCTACTTTTGATGGGCTTGCTTGCCCCATTGCCTTCATCATACGCTGCATTTGTACATCAGGATCATGTTCATTATACGAAATGCAGGCAGGTGCTTCTGCCAATGTTTTAGAAATGCGCACCTCTTTGACAGCATCTCCTAAGGCGGTTTTTAGTCGCTCTAACAGAGGCTTAAAGTCCTCAGCTTGTTCTTTTGTAGCTTCCGTTTCGGGTGCAAGTTCTGAATCATCGCTGATACGGTTAATAGCCTTAAACTCAAAGTCTTTATATTTACCAAGCATTGGCATCACAATGTCATCAATGTCGTCATCAAGTATTAATACTTCTATTCCCTTGCTTTTGTAGAATTGCAAGTGTGGCGAATGGCGGAGTGTTTCTTCAGTTCCACCTGCCAAATAGTAAATCGCTTTTTGTTCTGCTTTCATACGCGAAATGTATTGTGCAAGACCAATCCAGCCATTTGTGGTTTCTTCGGAAGTGGTTTTGAACCTCACCAGCTCCATAAGTTCATTGCGGTGTTCAAAGTCGGAATATAAGCCTTCTTTTAATAAGCGATTGTATTGCGAAATAAATGTTGTGTATTTTTCAGTGTCTTTTTCAGCAAGTTTTTTTAATTCAGATAAGATTTTATTAACCGATGCCGTTTTTATTGCTGTTAAAATTCTGTTTTGCTGTAAAATTTCACGGCTTACATTTAATGGCAAATCTTCGCTATCGATAATACCGCGTATAAAACGCAAATACACAGGCAATAATTCTTTGTCGTCTTCGGTAATAAAAACTCGTTTTACAAAGAGCTTTACACCTGGCTTATAGTTGGCTTGATACATGTCAAACGGTGCTTTTTCTGGGATAAAAAACAATGTTGTGTATTCTTGAGTGCCTTCTGCTTTTGTGTGTATATATAAAAGTGGGTCGGTATTGTCGTGGGAAAAGGTTTTATAAAAGTCAATATAATCCTGTTCTTTTAGTTCTGATTTTCCGCGTTGCCAAAGTGCCGTTCCATCATTGATTTTGTCACAGGCAGCCTGCTCCGATTCGACTTTTCCCTTGTCATCGTATTTTTTTTGGATATAGTGTAGGTAGATTTCAAAAGCAACATGGTCGGAGTAGCGTTTAACGAGTTCTTCAATCTTCCAACGAGAAGCATATTCTTTTTTGTCATCTTTTAAGTGGATAATAATCGCTGAACCGCATGAACCTTCAGGAACACCGTCAAGGAGCGGAAAATCTGCATCAGAACAAGCCTCTATTTCATACGCATTTGTTCCATCGCTTGTCCAACGGAACACTGTATCGGTACCAGCTTTTTTAGAAATCACTTCTATTTTGCTGGCAACCATAAAAGCTGAATAAAAGCCCACCCCAAATTGCCCTATGAGGTTAGATGCTTTTTTTTGCTCCGCTTCAAGTTTTTCCAAAAAGCTACTTGTTCCAGACCGCGCAATTGTACCTAAATTAGACTGTAGGTCGGTTTCATCCATACCGATACCAGTGTCTCGGATAATAAGCAGTTTTTTTTCTTCATCAAAGCTAATATCAATACGCGGATTGAATTGAATGCCCTTGAACGCATCGTTAGATACCGTCAAAAACTGCAACTTGTCTAGTGCGTCAGAAGCATTGGAGATAAGTTCGCGCAAAAAAATCTCTTCGTTTGAATATAACGAGTGGATGATAAGATGAAGTAATTTACTTACTTCGGTTTCAAATTCGTATTTAGCCATATAATCCTTCCAAAATTTTTACTGTTTAACAAGATACTAAAGAATTAAAAAATAGTCAAATATAAACGCGTACTTGTTTTTAATTGATTTTACGAGTATAGGCAGATATTGCAAAACATGCTCATTTATGGTACACTGTGTTTCGGTAGGGTAAACGACTATTTGAGAAAGTTGTTGTGTCTGTTGTCTGTTTGGTAATATGGCTATGCACATCGGGGAAAAAGTTTTGACCTGTCATTTGCATCGCCGTTTTGTACACTATGTCCTGCCGCACCTTACGAGGAGAGTTTTAAAAAAGATGAAAAAACAAGATAGTTTTTTACAATCGATGGAATTTCATATCAATGCATTTGTGCGAAATGTATGTCAATTTGATAAAACTCTTTTTTCGTCTACAGGAAATGTTGTTATCTCTGATATTACGGATATACATCAGTTTGTACACACATTTAACCTTGCTGTCAAGGATGGAAAGTTTGACAAGGTGGGGAATACTGTTTCGTATTTGAAATCAGGTCTTTTAAATGGAATGGGGATTCTTGACGAAGTATTTCATGCAGTGTGTCGCTTATATCGACGAGATATAAACAAGGATTTTTTTACTTCGGCTTATGAATATATAAATAAGGCTCTTTTACAAAAAAGCAAAAGTGCAACGCCACTTGACGATTTGCTCTTGACATTTATTACAGAATTTCCACCATATCCTGTATACACAAAACAACAAGGCCTGCGCGAATGGTTGTCAAGTTATGATTCTGTTTCTAATATGCCTCATACAATAATTGCCCTTGAAGAATTATTGTTATTGCGACTTGCAAATGAAAATGGTGCTTTTGAGCCTTTTTTTGTGTTGTTTAACGATGAAGCCTTGCGTGAGTCAAAGCAGTATTCTCTTTTTTGGCGTTCTTTTAAGGAGTTTTCAAGTATACAAGCACCTTTTGGACCTGAACATACAGACCTTATTTCAATGCTCAAAAAGCCAGTGGAATATGCCCCCTACAGTATCAAAGGGCAAATAGAATATGTCATTCGGCATTGGAAAGACTTTTTAGGCGATTGGTTACAGCTTTTATTGTCAGGACTTGATTTAATAGCCGAAGAAGAAAAACAGGGATGGATTTCTCATACAGGGCCTATTGAAACCAGTGTATATAATTTTGACAACATTCTTGACGAATATGAAAAGTTTTCCCATGATTATGACTGGATGCCGAATGTTATTTTGATAGCAAAAAGCAGTTTAGTTTGGCTCAACCAATTAAGTAAAAAATATTCACGCAATATTTCGCGACTTGACGAAATACCTGATGAAGAGATAAAAATGCTTGCCGATTATGGTTTTAATGCTTTGTGGCTCATCGGTATTTGGGAGCGTTCTCGTGCAAGTGCGCGTATTAAACAACTCTGTGGAAATCCTGAAGCCGCCTCTAGTGCTTATAGTTTACACTCATACGAAATAGCCGAAGAACTTGGTGGATGGCAAGCCCTCGAAAACTTGAGAACTCGGTGTACAAGATATAATATCAAACTTGCGGCAGATATGGTTCCCAACCATACGGGAATGGATTCTCGATGGATTGTTGAGCGTCCTCACCTCTTTTTGAGTACAAATGCTCCACCGTTTCCGTCTTATAGCTTTTCGGGGCAAAATCTCAGTACAGATTCTCGCGTTGAAGTATATTTGGAAGATCATTATTTTTCGCGTGAAGATTGTGCTGTTGTATTTAAGCGCCGAGATAACTTGACAGGTAGCGAAATGTATATTTACCATGGAAACGATGGGACGGGCTTGCCTTGGAATGATACTGCACAACTTGATTTTTTGAATCCTGAAACTCGCGAAGCCGTAATTCAAGAAATACTGAATGTTGCTAAAAACTTTAAGATTATTCGTTTAGATGCTGCTATGGTTCTTGCAAAAAAACATATTCAACGATTATGGTATCCGCAATTAGGTTCTGGTGGCACTATAGCTACTCGTTCGAGGTTTGCCATGACAAACGAGCAGTTTAACGAAAAAATTCCTGTGGAATTTTGGCGCGAAGTAGTTGACCGCTGTAATCAAGAAGCCCCCGATACGCTCCTTTTGGCAGAAGCTTTTTGGATGATGGAAGGATACTTTGTGCGCACTTTGGGAATGCATCGTGTGTATAATTCTGCTTTTATGAACATGCTCAAAATGGAAGAAAATGAAAAGTATCGCAATACTATAAAAAATACGCTTACATTTGATCCTCAAGTTTTAAAAAGATATGTAAACTTTATGAATAATCCCGATGAAGATACGGCCATTGCACAATTTGGCTCAAGCGATAAGTACTTTGGGATTTGTACAATGATGGTAACTATGCCCGGCTTACCTATGTTTGGGCACGGTCAAATTGAAGGCTTAGAAGAAAAATACGGCATGGAATATCGTAGGGCATACTATGAGGAAGTTCCAAAGCAAGAGCTTATAGAGCGCCATGAGCGAGAAATTTTTCCGCTTATGCGACGGCGTAGTTTTTTTTCAGGCGTCGAAAACTTCTTTTTGTTTGACTTTTGGAATAATGGGCTTGTCAATGAAAATGTGTTTGCCTGGTCAAACTATTGTGCTGGTAATCGCTCGCTTATTTTTTACAATAATGCTTATGAGCGTGCATTCGGATGGATTTTGCTTTCGGCAGGCTATGCTGTCAAGCAGAGTAATGGCGAAAAAATAATAGAGCAAAAAAGTTTTCTGTCGGCATTGCAACTTACAAATGCAGAAAACTATTTTACGATTTTTCATGAGCAACGCAGTGGGTTATACTATATTCGCGAAAATTGTGAACTTGCTCGCTCAGGCTTTTATGCGGCACTTGACGGTTTTCAGTGTCAAGTGTTTTGGGAAATATACGAAGTAAAAGATACAGAAACGGGCTTATATAGAACTTTGTGCACCAATCTTGACGGTGCTGGTTTTGAAAGTATTGATGAATATATACGCTGTCAAGAACTTGAACAATTACATACAAGTTTATATTCCCTTTTGGATGAACAGTATTTTATTGCCTTAAAAACGCTTTCCGAGCAGCGCTCCCAAAATCTTAAACACACAATTTCGACTAAGGATATTCTTGTAGCTATAAAACATAAATTGAAGCATTTTGTTGAAAGTGTTTTTAGCGAATTGCAAAAACAGAATCCTGAAAAAGAAGCAAGTTTTACACTAGATATACAAGATGCTGTTTTTATGTATGTGTATAACAGACTTGAAGTATTTCTTCATTTTTTAGGTTTGCCTCTTGACACCGATACAGGCACCCCTCTTGAGCCACAAATGGATTTTTTATCCCTTATCCAAAAAACATTTTTCACGAGCTATGAAGATATTTTTATCTTTGGGGCAGGTCTTTTTTTCTTGACAATAAAATCTGCTATAAAACAACTTGCCCTTGATGATGAGCCTGCACAAGTTTGTAAATATTGGCTTTTAGATAAAAAAATAACGCAAATACTTGCTGAATACGGAGTGAGGTCTGATATTGCCTTTGAAAAATTGCAACTCATAGAGCATTTTCTTGCACTTGACGCCGTTGTGTTTAGCGAAACAAACCGTAAAACATCCGCTAAAAAAACAAAACATAAAAATCTTGTGGTTTCTGCTATTGAACTGTGGTGTGACTGCCCTGTATGTACTGATTTTTTACATGTGCATGATTGGCAAGATTCGCATTGGTTTAATAAAGAGCAGAGTGAGTATCTCGCTCTCGTTACCAGTTTTTTTACATTGCTAGAAACAAAACCTTCGCAAACTTCGTATTTAAAAGCGCTTCAATATGCGAATGCTGTGTATGCTGACTTGACAGAACTCATTGCGCAATCTGCTTATAGACTGGAAGCCTTAAAACTTGCTTGTGAGAACCTCTAAAAACGCATCGAGATGCTTTGTTGCTCTGTCACCGTTTTTAGAGATTGCCTTGTACCGATACCACACCGATACAGAAAAAATCGCCACGCAAAAAACAGACTTAACGGGTAGGGTATTTTCTGTAAGCATAATTCAGTAGCGTAAGACTTCTCGGTATTCAGATTTGTTTGCGTACAGGGGAGCTACCAAAGAAGTTTTTTATCTTCAACGCTTGTGGCACACTCGGTTTTTGCTTACTTTTTCTATCTATGTACACTAGCCACAAAAAAAATAAAAAGAAAATACTGACTTTTTTTTTAAAAAAATATATTATTTATTCATGGACTTATTGAATCTTTTAGTAAATACTATGACTACCGATTCTTCGGTAAAAAATTTGGTAAAAAAAACTGGCGGTTCAGAGGAACAGGTTCAAAATGCTGTCGCTTCGGCGGTTCCTGTTTTGCTGAAATCGATGACCAATAATGTGCAAACTAAGAAGGGTGCAAATTCCTTGTTGGAGGCTCTTACTCAACATACAAGCGAGGATACTATTGAAAGCCAAATCGAAAATGCAGATGAAGATGATGGCAATGCTATTATCAATCACATTTTAGGCAAAAATACAAAGACCGTTGTTAGTGGGCTCTCCAAGCAATCTGGTATGAAAGCAAATCAGATAACTTCATTGTTGGGTAATATTGCTCCTGCTTTGTTGAGTGGACTTTCGGCTGCAACCAAGCAAGCATCAACGGCAAATAATGGGGCGGTAGATCTTTCGAGTTTGCTTACTCTTTTTGGTGGTGGAAGTGGTGGCGGCCTTGCTGGTATGCTTCTTTCGTCCTTACTCGGTGGTGGCTCGTCCTCAAAGAAGACGAGTAGCTCTGGTGGTAGTTTACTGGGTAGTTTGCTCGGGGGGCTTGGTGGTAGTACCGCGACCGCAAAAAAAACAACTACCAAAAAAACAAGTTCTAGTCGTGGTGGCTCATTGCTGAGTACGCTATTGGGTGGTGGGAAATCCGCTCCCGAACCAGAGCCAGAAGACACGAGTTCTTTTGACGGAAGCGCTTTATTGGGTGCCTTACTCAACGCAATGAAGTAGGATCTCACAAGGGCTGATAGTATTAAGCAGGGAATGTGTCATGACATTCCTTGCTGTGTTGTTTGTTCAAATAGTAACACGCTACTTGAGTTTTTCGTTTTTCTCGTTTTAAGAGTAAACACTTTTTTCTCAAAGTGGCTTTGGATTTCTGTATATGAGTAGTGAAAAAGTCGTTATCGTTTCAAATGTAAATCATCATTATAAGCAGTACCAACTTTTTGGTAAGATTTTTGAACGCCTAAAAAAACTTACCACTTCTAAGGCTGAATCGGTACAATCTTTGCATAATGTTTCATTTGAAGTTCCAGCTGGCACTTGTTGTGGCTTGTTAGGAGCAAATGGAGCAGGGAAGACCACTGTAATAAAACTATTGAGTGGGCTTATTCAACAAAGTTCTGGGGATATTTCGGTGTTGGGTTTTTTACCCAAAAAGCGCAATCCTCAAATGTTAAAAAACATAGGGGTGCTCTTTGGAAATAGAGGGCAACTTATTTGGGATTTAAGCCCTGTTGATACTTGGGAGTTAGTTGGCGCCTCTTATGGTCTTTCAGCAAAGCAGGTAAAAGCAAACTTTCTTCCTCTTGCCGAGCGACTTGGGGTTATGCATAAAATTACAAGTCCTGTACGAAAACTTAGTTTGGGTGAGCGGATGAAGTGCGAGCTAATTTGTGCAATGATTCATAAACCAAAGTTATTGATTCTTGACGAGCCAACTATTGGTCTTGATGCAAAATCACAAGAAGAAATTAGGCGTATTCTAATAGAAGAAAAAGTAAATGGAACGAGCATTATTTTAACAAGCCATTATATGAAAGATATTGAAGATGTATCTGATTCTATAGTCTTTTTGCGTAATGGGCAGGTTTTATATACCGGAAATATTGCGCATTTGATAGAGACATATAAGCCTGGTTTTATTTTTGAATCGGGAACTCAGTTTTCAATTTCTGAAGTGGGGGACGCTCGTCAAGTAGGTGGTCGTTGGATGCTCGAAATGCCGCGTGATTCTCATCATATTTTAAATAGCCTGGATTTTTCCCTTTTTGGTGATGACTTTTCATTCCGTAGCCATACACTTGAAGAGGCATTACTCGGCTTGCAAGAAGACAAAGAGCAAGGGTAATGTATGCAGATGACTTTTTGTTATTTTCGGAATGACTTAAAATTACGGTTTTCATCAAGAGCCAGAATCCTATCTGATACCATTCGCTTTTTTAGTGCGATTATTTTTCCCTTCGTTATTTGGTATTCATTTATGCATGAGGATGCATCGGCGTACCTGTATCTCAGGCGTATTGTCTTAAACTATTTGTTTTTTTCGCTCTTTTCTCACACCCACTATGAATATATCGCACAGGTAATCGTAAACGGTAGATTAAACATCAAGCTTTTAAAACCGTATTCGCTTCGCCATACTTTTTTTTCGTATTACGCGGGAAATTTTTTGGCACGATTTCTGTTTTTGGGACTTCCTATAATCGTTTTTATTTATTTTTTTTACACAATAGATATTTCTGTCTTGCATACGCAACTATTGAGCGTGGGCTTGTTTTTGTTTTTTTTGCTTTTTATTTTTGCTTTAGGCTTTTTTTTCGGAATGACTATTGCCGGTTTTGCTTTTTGGGTCGGTGATATTTGGGCTGTGCGTCTTTTTTTGGCAGCAGGTTCTGGTGCCGTTGCAGGAACTTGGTTTCCATTTGAGGGAACATTACATTTTATGAGTTTTTCGCCTTTTGGGGTTGTTGCGGATGGAGTAACTCGATTTTTAGAAACATCTTTTTTTGAGCAACAGTTATATTGTGGCATGGCATGTGTATGGGTACTTGTTTTTTTTCTTGCAAGTGTTGTTCTATGGGGAAATGGACTAAAAAAATACGAAGCGGAAGGTGGTTAGCATGAGCATATTCAGATATTTACTTAAAAATTGGGAAATTGGTACGAAGTCGCTTTTTGCTCGGCCTAGTGCTATTTTTGTAGAAGGTTTGACTCTCTGCTTTATTGCAGTATTGCAAATTATCTTTGTGTGGGTGCTTACAACACTTATCCCCTCAGAAAGCAGAGCCGAATTGATGCTTTTTTTGGGTACATGGCAAATTGCTAATTCTATCTATGGTGTTTTTTTTGCGTGGAGCCATGACCGCCTTAATGATATTATTTATGATGGGCAAATAGACTTTTTGCTTTTGCGTCCGATTAATGCTTTTTATTCATTGAGTTTTGGTAGGTTGGATATTTCAAACATGTTTACTATTCCCATCGGTATTGTTCTGGTATGTTTAGGCTGTCATGGGCTTGGCTTATCCCTAACTATTCCGTCATTGCTCATATTGTGTTTGTTTATTTTGCTTGCAACCTTAGTGATTTTTTTGTTTTATTCTGCATTGGAACTAACTTCCATATTTACAGAAGGTATTTTAACCCTCATTCCAATAGCAGAAAACCTTGTAGAATTTGGCTCGCATCCTGTAAAAAAATATACCAGTGCTTTAAGTCCATTGTTTCCTATTATTGCGGCAATAAATCTGCCAGCGGAGTTTGTCGTAGAAGCACTGTTTTCGTTTAAGCATTTTTTACCCGTTTTGCTTACTATCGGTGTGCTCGCCCTGATTAATGTGGTGCTTTGGAGATATGGGCTGAAACACTACTGTGGCGCTTCTTCGTAATTGACAAACGAGAGCGCTAAGCATAAGGCGTATTTGTTGTACAGGTGAAAGCGTCTTTGTTAGCCGCTCTGCCGTATAGGCAGCTAAAAGTATGTAGACGGATAACAACGGTGAGGTTGGCCTCATTATAGGTATGCCTCATGCACCCCAATACCAAAATTACCTTAAAACTTTGTAGAAAAGCCGAGACTGATGTCGTAATATGGTTTTTTGTTAAAGCCTTTTATGGCGAGCGAAAATGTACTTGAGCTATATGCGCCCTTGTGTAAATAGCTACATTCAAGTTCCCCAGAGTATTCAAGTGCTTGCCATTCGATGACAGGCTGTTTTTTCCCGTCAATGATTCGTTCGGCTTCTTTGTTTTTTTGGGAAATCTTACACTGCGATGTGATGCTCAGTTGTTTTAGCGGTAAGAATGTTGTCGAACAAGCGACAGAATATTGTTTTATCCCGTATGGATTTACTTTTTTTGAAAGGAAGGTGCTTGCATACTCAAGTCGACATTCTTTAAACCAGTTTGTGTTTGGGGCGTATATACTCATGCTTGTATTAAGGGAAAACATTTTTTTTGCGTATTGTAGCGCACATGCAGTTTTCAGGTGATTTGTCTTTATTTCACATTTTCCTGCGGTGGCATGTGTGTACTGCCGGATATTTTTATTATCTTTTTCCAATGTATAAAAAAATTGGATATTTGTATGTGCGAATGAAAATTGAGGAATGACAAAAAAACAAAATTGGGTATCGGACACTTCGCTTTGCCAGCCTGAAAATGCTTTTGAAGTGTAGCTTAGACCTAACTGGATATGTGCATGTTTATAAAAGTTTTGAAACCTGAATGCTATGCTACTTCCCATTTTTTTTTGCTCATTTAGACTTAAAGCAAAATCGGTTTGTGCTCCTATATTTTTATCGGTATATACGAATGAAGTACCGTATACCGTTTTACCTGTTGTCTGGAAATACTCTGTTCCTCCATGGCTTGCACCGAAGTACAGCGATGTATATATGCTACTTTCGATAGCAGTAACATTTTTCACCTGAAAGGAGCCAAAAAGGGCATGGTTATAGCTCCCATTTTTTGCATTTTTTGTGCTTGCATAGACAAGGTCTACAAAGGGGAGACTAAGTTCGAGCCCAAAGTCTCCGGAAAAATTTCCTGTCGAAAGACTGAGATGTTCTGGTTTTGGTATAGAAATGCCTGCAAGATTATAAGTTGGTTTAGTAAAAAATGGGGTTTTTAGCTTTTTAAATGCCGGTGAAAAGTTTAGGGTGCCAAAGTAAAAGGATAGGCTTTTTTTGTAGGGCGAGCCATTTTCCGAAATGAGCAATGGAGAAAAACAGAGCCCAAAACTTTTTAAGCGAAAACTAACTTGCTTTGCGGGATTTATCCCACCTATATTTTCGCCCTTGCTTTCCACAAAAGTATCTAAAAATGGGGATGTCAACTGTGTAAAATGAGTCAGTTGGCCGAGTGGAAAACTAAGAGAACTTTTTAGTTGGATATGTATGTTGCGCTCCGATGGTTCAGCCCCATTGACAGTAGCAACAAATAAAAAAACAAAAAAAATACAGACAATCTTTTTCATATCAAAAAAAGTAGTCTGCATTTTTTAATTTGTAACAAATATACAAAAAAAAAAATCGGAGCGAATGCAACGAACTAACTTTTGTCGGTATTGCTACTATGGCGTAAGGTTGCATTCCGAATAAGCAAAAAATGGGCCCAGCTGGACTTGAACCGGCGACCCGCGGATTATGAGTCCGCTGCTCTAACCAACTGAGCTATAGGCCCAACTTATGTCGAGCACTATACTATTTTTTTTGTTTTTTGTCAAGCGGTTTTTAGCATTTTTTTGAAACGCTATAGTTTTATTGGTTATGGTGTAAGGGTGAGTCTAAAAGCGAACAGACATTCGGTGTGTAAAAAGAGATTGTGACCAGCCGATAAACGAGCGTGTAAACCGAACAAGCATGTACCGGCGGTTTGGCTTAACTTGAAGTTTTTAGCATTACCCAGGTTGCGCCGCTCCCACCGTGGATAGCTTTTTCTGTGCCGCTTTTTCCCGCGTATTGATTTTTTTCCAAAAAGCCTTGTACAAATTTTTTTAAGACAGGTTCCCCCTGTGAATGATTTCCCTTACCGTGTATGATAAGTACCTTTTTGTACTTTGAGCGAACGGCATGTGAAAAAAATGCTTGTAATGCAGATTCTGCTTCATCACGAGTCATGCCATGCAAATCAATTTCCGCATCAATAGCGATACGGTCGGCTCTCGCGGGTGTTTCTAATACGGATTTTTCATTATTGAGCGCATCTTTGTCTACGGTGCCATATTTTTCAAGCCATGCATGTTGAATTGCGCTCAGTTTTTTTTTGCTATCATTATTGGTTGTGGTTTTTTTTTCCCACTTGCTTAAAATTTCGCCAAAATCTTTCATAAACAGTCCGTATGTTTTAAAACTAAAAATGCGAAAAGAAAACATCAAAAAAATACAAAAGTAACTTTTAGAAATGCAATAACTAAAAAAGTGAGTTTTTGATGCCGCTTTTTTTATTATAGAAAACTGGATTGGGCGTTTTTTTCGTCGCCTATTGTTGTCGGATAAGAATGCCCAGAAAGTACACGCGTAGAATCGGGTAAACGCTCAAACAATAAGCGTAACGAAGATAGCAAGGCTCTTTCACTTCCGTCGTATAAGTCGGTTCGTCCACGGCTTCGGTAAAAGAGCGTGTCGCCCGAAAATAAAACATCTGCGGTTTTATCGTATAAACAAATTGAACCTGGTGTGTGGCCTGGCGTATGTATAACGCTTAATCCATGAACGATTTCTCCATCTTCGAGCAACTGTGTCGGCTCTGGAAAATCCCCAAACTGAGAAATGTAGGCTTCAATATAGCGCTCTAAGCGTATGGGTTTAAAACAGCGGAGATGCGTTTCGAGTGCCTGTTTTCCTAAATAATGCTTATCATCTTTGTGTATAAAGATTTGCGTAGTGGGGTATTGTTTTACAATGCCTGCGACACCTGCAACATGGTCAAAATGCCCGTGCGTAAGTATAATTGATATGCGGTTTGCCTTTGTTTGTTCAATAAACTGCATGAGTTCATTATCGGTTCCACCTGGGTCAATAATGACAAGTGTGTCATCAGACAAAAAGCAATATGTTTTTACGAAGAGTACACCTGTACTTATTTCTTTGATATTCATTTTAATCAGATTGTATCTTTTTTTTTATTTACTTCAAGGGCTATAAAAGGCAAACTATACAAAACCAAAATTTATATTGAATATGACTTGACAAAATATTTTATTTGGGCACAATGTGTTCGTTTAGGATATTTGTATACATAAACTTATCCCTAAAGACTGGCTAGATATTTTGTTGACATGTTGTCGTTTTTAGTGATAACAGGGCTTAAAACTTGATAGCGTTTTCGGTAAAATGCCGAAGTTGCGTTTTTGAAAAAGCCTATATACTTTTCTGTTATTCTTTGGTTTGCGATTATGAAAATACTTGGTATTGAAACTTCTTGCGATGAAACAGCCTGTGCTGTTGTGGAGGACGGAACGAGCGTATTGAGCTCTATTGTTGCTACACAAATTCCTTTTCATGAAAAATATAAGGGAGTGGTTCCGGAAATCGCAAGTCGAAAACATATAGAATGGATTTTGCCTGTTGTGCGAGAAGCGTTAGAAAAAGCAAACTTGACACTTGATGATATTGATGGGATTGGGGTTACCAATAGGCCTGGTTTAATGGGCTCTCTGTTAGTAGGCTTTACTTTTGCAAAAACACTTAGTTGGATTTTAGATAAGCCCTATATCGCTGTCAACCACATGCTCGCTCATATTTATGCAGCACACCTTGAACGAAAAATTGACTACCCATATTTAGGTTTGATGGTGTCGGGTGGGCATTTTATTTTATGTAAGGTTTTAAATTTTGATTCAATTACAGTTCTTGGAACAACGATTGATGACGCCCCTGGAGAAGCATTTGACAAGGTTTCAAAATTTTATAATTTTGGGTATCCGGGTGGTCCTGCAATAGAGCGTTTAGCTCGTTTAGGCGATGCGAGAGCGGCTCATTTTACGATGCCTCATTTGCACAAAGATGGACACGAATATGATGTATCGTATTCGGGGCTTAAGACGGCTGTGATTCATCAACTTGACCAATTTTGGAATCCTGAATACGAAAAAAATGATAAAAACATTGCAGCAGCCTTTCAAAAAAAAGCAGTTGATATTTTGTTGCGCCCGATTAAAAAAGCATTAACTGACACAGGTTTAACTACATTGGTTGCTGGTGGTGGAGTTGCGGCCAATTCATATTTGCGCGAAAAGTTATGTGCATTAAAAAATGTAACTTGCATTTTTCCATCTCTTACCTATTGCACTGATAATGCTGCAATGGTTGCCGGTCTTGCTTGGCATTATCTAAAGGAACATCGTACTTCTGACTTTAGCACAACGGTAACACACCGTATAGAAGGTTTTAGTAAAAAGGGGCGTCAATAACTACATGGCAGGTGTAAAAAAAATCACATGTATTGACATACTTATTGTGCTTTTCGTTTTGTTTGCAATTATAGGTTTGTTTTATCTTGGACTAAATGGCAATCTTGGAATAGGCGAATACTTAAAAGTAAAATCACCCAATGGGGAATATATATATGCGCTTAACGAAAACAGAGAAATTTCTATTGCGGGGAAACTTGGTGATACAATTATACATATCGAAAATGGTAAAGCAAAAATTCTTTTTTCACCTTGCCCACATAAAACATGTATGGCTCGACCAGAAATATATAAAACAGGAGAATGGATTGTTTGTTTGCCGAATGAAGTTTTTTTGCAAATAGAATCTAATGGAACAAGTGCAGAAATTGTCTATTGAATGTAAATTGAATGTAGGAACGAGCTGGCTTGAATTATTTGACCAATGCAGTATTTTCACTTTTAAATCTTTTGAATGTGATTTTTAATGTAGATGTCGGTATTGATAAAATTTAGTATCTTAGTAAAATTACATAAATAGAGTATGTTATTTCGTTATAGTATTTTGAATGGAAAGAAAAAAAAACAAGCTATTATTTATACGCAAGATGAACACAAAATTGATTGTTCGATGATTGACAAAAATGCAATTAAAATTCTGCGTAAACTAGTTGCCGCAAACTACACGGCATATTTAGTTGGCGGAGCGGTTCGTGATTTGCTGATTGGAAAGACTCCAAAGGATTTTGATATAGTTACTGATGCTGAACCGAGAATGATACGAAAAACATTTAAGAATTCTAGGATTATTGGTAAACGGTTTAGATTAGTGCATGTATTTTATGATAAAACTATTTTTGAAGTTTCTACATTTAGGTCTATTGAAACGGGAAGTATCGGAAATACTTTTGGAACTATTGAAGAAGATGCCCATCGTAGAGATTTTTCTGTCAATGCCTTGTATTTTGATCCGCTTAATTCACTTTTGATAGATTTTGTAAATGGTTTACAAGATTTACGATATAAAAAACTAAAGCCTGTTATTCCCTTAAATGCTCTTTTTTTTGAGGACCCTGTACGGATGATTCGTGCTATTAAATATTCTGTTTTGGCAAATTGTTCGATGGGGTTTTTTCTAAAGCGTAAACTCAAACAAAGTTCTTATTTGCTGGAAACTGTTTCACATTCGCGCTTGACCGAAGAAATGAATAAGATACTGCATAGTGGTAATGCGGAAAAAATTATTGAAAATCTTATACTATTTGATGTATATACATATCTACAGCCGAATGCCTGTGTCTTACTTGAAGAAGATACCGCAAACTTTTGTGAAAAATATTTTGCGAGTTTAAAGCTACTTGACAGTGCAGTGGAATCAGGAAATGCTAATCGTCAAGGAACAATGTTATACTACCTTATACGAGATTTTCTCAACCTTGTATTTCAAAATGTGGGCAAACAAAATTCTATCTTTTATTACACACAGGCTCGGCATTTTATTTTGCCTTTGAATCCGCAACGCGAAGAATTCCATTACGCTGTTTCAATGTGGCTAAAAAATGACTACCAAAAAAGAAAAACACAAGAGCGGTTAGTTGATAAAAAGCATATTGAATGATACTTTTAAAAAGTGTATATTTGACATGACAGTTCTGTTTGACTTAGCTGTCAGTAGGTATACAGAAAGCAACTTCCCGGCAAACGACAAGTAAGAGAGCAACCATGATGTTTTAGAGTTTTCCTAAAATACCTTAGTGCATGTTATGTGTTAAACTTTTGTCGTATTTTTGCAAACATGTCAGCAATCTGCTCTTGACTTGTTTGTATGACAGGTTCATGGTATGTAACGAGTTCACTTGGGATTTCTTGAATAAATGGCGATGGACTACATTCGATTATATCTTTTAAATGACGGCGATGTTGACAACTTGTCAAGAATAATTTTTGTTGTGCTCTGGTTAGTGCAACATAGAACAAGCGCCGTTCTTCTTCAACATTTCCCCCATTTTCTTCTACGCTACGGGCGTGTGGTATAATATGGTCTTCAACACCTGCTATAAAAACGACAGGAAACTCAAGTCCCTTTGCAGCATGTATTGTCAGTATTTGAACTTCACCCTTATCTGGCTCTTCTCCGTCATCACGCGATAAAAGTGTAATACGATTTAAGTAGGTAAAAAGATTTGCATCTAAGGTATCAGGATTATTTTCCCATTCATCGATTGACTGGATGAGTCGCTCAATGTTCATAAATTTTACTCGTGCTACTTTTTCATTTTTAGAATATTCTTGCAAAAGATAATCAAAGTACTTAATCTCGTCCATTAATTTTCTCACCTTTTTTGCGATACCCTTTCCTGATAAAAATATTTTTCGTTGTTCATTTATAAATTCAAAAAATAATTTTAATTCATTATATTTTTTTTCTGCTTCTAATTCTCCAGAACTTAAAATTAGTTTTTTTATAGCAAAATACAATGTGCACTTTTCTTTATTTGCAAGTTCTGAAATTATTTCAATACTACGCTTTCCTATTCCACGACGCGGCGTATTTATGATACGCAACAGGTTTATATCATCATCAGGATTTGCAAAAATGCGCAAGTAGCTTATAACATCTTTTATTTCTTTTCTATCAAAAAAACTGCTGCCACCTGAAATATGATATGGAATATTGGCATTTAAAAGCGCTTCTTCGAGTGTACGGATTAAGTGATTTGTTCTCACAAGTATTCCAAAATCAGAATACTTTAGATTTAATTCTTGTCTTTCAACTAAAATTTTATCTGCGATAAAATGAGCCTCTTCTTTGTCATCTACTGGGATATAGATCTCAATTGGTTTTCCAGAACCATTACTCGACCATAAAGATTTTTCCTTGCGCATTTTGTTGTGCGAAATAACACCATTTGCAGCCGCTAAAATAGTTTCTGTTGAGCGATAATTTTGTTCAAGTTTTATTTCGATGCAATTTGGGAAATCGGTTTCAAACATTTTTATATTTTCATAATTCGCTCCACGCCAAGAATAAATTGATTGGTCATCATCTCCTACAACACAAATATTTTTATCTGCAATTTTTTTCAAAAAATAATACTGCTGTAAACTTGTATCTTGAAATTCATCCACCATAATATATTTATATTGTTGCTTTATTTCGTTGAGTACTTCGGGATGTGTTTGGAATAATTTGATTGGCAATAAAATCAGATCATCAAAATCGACTGCATTATATAGTTTTAAATTATTTTGATATTCATCAAAAATTGTTTTATAAGATATTGTTGTTTTATCCCAATCTTTTACACCCCCTTTGATTTGTGAAAAGAGAGCGCTCAATTCATATATATTTAAATTATCATCTGAAAATTTTAATTCTCGTCCGCAATCTTTTATAAGTTGTCCTTTATCTGTTTCATCATAAATACTAAAATTTTCACGCCAACCGAGTAAGTGTATATATTTTCGTAGAAGCTTGACACCGAAAGCGTGAAAGGTACTAATGCTCAAGTTTTGTAATTTTCGTGCGGTCATCTCTTTTATGCGTGTTTCCATTTCACGCGCTGCCTTATTTGTAAATGTCAAGGCTAAAATTTGGGATTGCGGAATTCCAGAGTTGAGCATATTCGCTATACGAAAAGTTATAACTCGCGTTTTACCAGAGCCCGCACCTGCAATAATTAAAACAGCACCATCTATTTTAGTAACTGCTTTAAGTTGTTCTGGATTTAGTTCATGTGTAATATCCATAATTTTTGTAGTATACTGTTTTTGCGTACTTTTTGCAAGGAAGTAATTTTGCTTTAGCGGTTAGGAGCAATACACAAAAACTAGTTTATACATAAGTTTGTATTTTATGTATCTATGATACTTGACAGAAAAGCAGAATTATGTTTTTTGATTCCCATATATTATAAGCCTTGTACAAGTATTTTTATAAATAAAGTTATAATCACAACAAGCATTATTATTTTTATAAAGTATCCACCTTTTTTTATGGCGAGTGAAGCTCCAATGTAGTTTCCGAATATCCCACACATTGCAGCAGGTATCCCTATAAAAAACATAATTTTTCCACTTAACAAAAATGTTACAACTGAAGCGTAGTTTGACGATACATTTAAAACTTTTGCGTTTCCTGATGCTGTAACTAAATCATAGTGCATAAAAAATGAATATGCAAGAATTGCAAAAGTTCCCGTTCCAGGTCCGATTAAACCATCATAAAACCCAATTACAGCGCCAACTAAAAATGCCTGTAAGTAAGTTGTGTATGTGTGTTGTATTTGTGTATTGTTATGTTCATATTTATCTCGTTTGAATAAAATAAAACACGCAACAAGCGGTAAAGCAATTAAGATAATTTTTTTCAAAATCGCTTCATCGATGACAAGAGCAAGAGATGAACCTAAAAAGGATGAAATAAACGAAGCAACAGCAGAAATAATCGCGACTTTCCAATCTAAAGCTTTGTGTTTGGAAAAAGTAAGCATTGAAAAAGTTGTTCCACAGGCGGCAGAAAATTTATTAGTTGCAATCGCATTATGCACTGGTAGTCCGACAAACAAATAAGCAGGCAAGGAAATCAATCCGCCACCGCCTGCTATTGCATCTACAAAACCTGCAAGAAAAACAAATATGCAAATTATAATAATATTGACATACATGATTGTACCAGTGTCATCTTTTAAAAAAACTTTTGTATTAAATCAAGAATATACAATTCACAATATTTTTGTAATGCATTTTTATCAGTGATTTTTAGTAGTGAAGGAGTTCGCACTATTGTATTAGCCAACTCTTTAATGCGTTCTCTGCTTAATGAGCTAGCATGTAATGTGCGCTGTATACCGCGAATATAGTCTCGAATCAGCGCATTAACATCTTCAGTTAAATTGTCACGCAATACTGTATTTAAGTTTTGATTCCAACTGTGCAAATATCGCTTCATTGCTTCATCATATGTTTCACCTTCAGGTAAAAATGAATCGCGCAATTCTTTTGCAATAACCTTTATATCTTGCTTTTGCGGTTTTTGTTCGGCGGTGGGTTTTGCATCATTTTTGTTTGCCGTACTTTCTTGTTGTGCTTTTGTTTTTTTGCGTTTGAAAAATGACATAATTGCGTACAAAAAAGGAACGGTATACCAAAAAGGAAGTAAAATTTTTGTATCGCCTAGTGTTTCATTTCTGTCAAGTAGCAGCAACTTAGAAAAGGGTGCAAGTTTTCCTTGTGGAAAAATTCTACCATATTCGATGGCTTGCGTTTCCATTATTTTTTTATCGGCTGCGATTGAAGATAAAAATTTTGATTCAAGCAAGGAAAATAATGTGTTAGCATGTTCTCGCGTGATTGTTTTCAAAAAATTGTCAAAAGCTTTATCGTCTTTCATGGCAGGGGTTTCTACAAAGTTTTGAATTTGCTGCTGCCATATTTTTATGCATGCTTCCTGAATTTTTTTTCTGCTTTGGTTTATCAATAGAATGATAAGCGGAATAACCTTAGATACATGTACGAATAATGTTTCATTGCTTTCATTTTTAAAAGTCAATAAATCAGGAAGACTATACTCTGAACATTCTGTCGTTTTTTTATTTATATATGCTTGCAATTCTTGCTGTTCATATTGTCCCAAAAGTGGTATACCTCGTGAATCCTTAAAAGCACTTATTGCCAATGTCGTAAAATAATATGGCGATTGTTGCAAACAAAGTCCTAAATTTTTCAGTGCGGTTTCACTTTGAAGCTTCTTTTGGTTTTTTGTTCTATAGTATGTGCTCATAAACTCGATAATTCGCACACCCTGCAAAAGCGATAACTCTTCCGCTAGTTTTTCGCTTTTTTTGTCAAGTTCTTGGATAATAAAAGAACATACCTGCCCCCATAACAAATATGTTTCACCAGCTTCTTTAATATTTTTAAGCGATTCTTGCGAATGATTTTGCATTGTTGACAAAAAACTTTTTACGGTAAAGTTTTTTCCACTATTTGCCGTCATTAGTCGCTTATATATATAATCGCTCGTTTCATCTTTTTCCAAATACTTTTTTAGTTTTAAAAGCGAAAACAACAAAACCGTATCAGATGACATTGACGATGGAAAAACCATAATGGGCAAAGTCGGTCCAAAGTTTAATTGGATAATATAGTCGCGTGAATTTTTTGTAGGCAAGCGTTTTGCAAATTCATCATCTAATTCACACTTTTTTATAAAAGTCGAAGAAATGTCTCGCGGTAAATCTTGCGTGGTCGGAAACGCAATACTTGGCTTTTCAGAGATAGCAGAAAAAATGCGCTTTATTTTTTCAATGTAATAGTGCGCTACAGCAATTATTGCATTTCCATTTGCTTGAGGCGTATATTCAATTTCATTATTTTTTTTTAATTCTTGCAATTTTGTTGACATTGCTTCAGTAGAAATATTTTCATATTCTTTTAACTCAGAATATTGGTCGCTATATTTTGCCGCATACTTTTGCGCAAAAAGACAAAAACTGAGCAAATCAAATTGTGCTGTATTTTGATGTATCGAAAATGCTTTCAATAAAAATGCTATATCTTTTTTTCCACTCATACTATTCCGCTATTAAAACAAAATCCACTTACCTTATCGGCTTTTTTTATTTTTGCTTAAATCCTGCACATCGCTTTTACTTAAAACAGAAGGAGCGCATTACTCGTGCCGACATGACTTGTGCTACTTTAAACTGGCTCCTTGTTCTAAGTAAAAATGCTCTAGTTGCCGTACCGTTTCTGAAATGTCAAAGGTATTGATTTTTTCACTTGGTTCACGCCTCGCATTGAGAGTTTCAGCTGTACAGATTTCAGGTGCTGTTAATTGTTGTAATGTTTTTGCAATTTTTTTACCCCATAAAGCATGCCCTTCGTCAAGTGAAAAACGGAAGTAGTTTTTCCCAAGTTGTGTCTCTGGGGTAACCGTATCCGAAATAAAAACAGGAAGTCCAGATGCTTGCGCTTCAATAGCGGCAATGGGTAAACCTTCAAACAGCGACGGCAACAAAAAAACATCCGATGCACTAAGATATTCTGCTACCTCAGCGGTATTGCCGAGCAAAATGCAAGCCTCCTCTAAACCAAGACTTTTGATTTTTTCTTCAATTTCAAAGCGGAGTTCCCCATCTCCTAAGGCTACGAGTTTTGAATCGGGCAAAAAATAGAGAATACTTGCAAAAACTTCTAGTAAAAATAAGTGGTTTTTTTGTTTCCGAAATGCACCGGTATGTACAAAAACAATTGTTTTATCATCAATGGAAAGTTGTTCACGATATTTTTTCCGTATATCGTTCTTGTATAAAAATCGTTTTACCTCAATCCCATTGGTAATATTATAGAAGGAATTGTTTCCAAAACAAAATTCTCCTGCCATGTTCGAGCACGCAAAAAGATGGCTTGCATAGCGTGGTATGCGTTTCTTATAGAAGTTTTTGATTGCCCTTTTTATGCCCCTATCGATAATCGATGTGTTATGGGAATGTGCAATTCTAATGGGATAGCCAGCAAGGGAAGCTTCTTTTAGCGGTATTGCGCTTAGCGTATCAATGTGACTGTGAATAATCTCATAATCGTTTTTATGCTGCAAAAAAAAGGCTCTAAGGTCGTTTTTATATGAAAGAAAAAAATACCGTGCCGATAGACGATGTAAATAAAATAAGCGACAACCTAATGCACGCAACTCATCATCGTACACCCCCTTTTCGCTTGAGTGTATTAAAAAGTCAAAGTTAATTTTTGTCCGATCAATGTGCCGACAAATATTCATCAGCAAAGTTTCGATGCCACCAGGCGCCAATTTCGGAACAATATGCAATACTCGTATAGGCTCTTTCATTGTCGTTATACTATGCTTTTTTAAAAAAAATTCAATTCGCAATTAATGTGTCAGTACTAAAAGGCTCTTTTCTGTAGGCTTTTTCGTAAGCGCTCCTAAAAACACTGTTTTTGCAAACGATTTTATAGCGCTTATATGTTTATTCCTACATTGTCTGTTACATACTGACAAATCTTTTGGATAGTATCTTTACTTACAATATGCTCAATTTTACAGGCTTCTTCTTCTGCGACATCAGGTTCAACTTTTATAACATGTTCTAAAAAGCTTTTGAGTATATCGTGTCGTTTTCTAATATCTTTTGCGAGCGCCCGTCCTTTTTGTGTCAGAACAAGTTTTCCGTATGGCTCATGCGTTATATAGCCCTTTTCAACAAGCCCCATCATAGCTTTGTTAATACTCGCCCGTGACACTTTTCGTATGCGAGCAACATCAACACTCTTTACTTCACCATTTGTTTGCGATAAGTCATATATTGTTTCCAAATAATCTTCTTGTGACATTGTTGCATTCATAAACACCCCTTAAAAAATTATTATAGATAGTTTCTAAAAACCGCATACGATAGCGACACACATGCCTGCCTTTCACCTATTTTTGCCTCATAGCCCACTGCTTGCATGCCACAAGCAACCCGATACCCCAGACAAGTCAACTAGGATAGCAACATGCCTATCGAGCCTCAGATGCGTTTTTAGAGTTCCCTATTAGTACTCTTCATCTCCATGATAGTACGCCGCTCGGGACGAATCGCTTTCAATCCAACGGAGTACATTGTTGTTAAATTCTCGTGCTGCAAAATAACCCGTTGCCTTTAATCGTTCATTTTTAGCAGCCGTTTCCAAAATTGCAGGAATATTGCGACCTGGTTTTATCGGTATTTCAAGTGTCGGTATTTTAACACCCAGTATTGTCGTTGTAAGTTCATCAGTCCCCAATCTATCATATATTTTGGTATTGTCCCATTCTTCAAGTTTTGCAACTAAGTCAATCCGCTTTGAATCAAGAATTGAACCAATCCCAAAAATTTCTTGTACATTTATAATGCCAAGCCCTCGAATTTCCATGTGATGTGCGATAATCGAATTAGCCCCTTGAGCAATGAGCGCACGGTCGGAAAGACTATATATTTCTACAACATCATCCGCAATAAGACGGTGCCCATTATTAACCAATTCAAGCGCCGTTTCACTTTTTCCTACTCCAGAATCTCCCAGTATCAAAATCCCCAACCCAAAAACTTCAACCATCACTCCATGTATAGTTGTCTTTGGCGCAAACACAGCCGAAAGCAAGCGCAAACTTTTTACTAAAAAGGCACTTGAATTGAGACTCGTTGTCAGTATCGGGCACCCATTTGCCTGACTCAACTGGACAAACCAATCGGGCGGTAAAAGCGATGACGAAAAAACACAACACGGAATATCATACCCAAAAAAAGTTTCACAGGCACTATAGTCCTTTGTCTTTGTCAGTCGCTCCAAAAAAGCATGCTCGCCCAAACCAAAAAGCTGGATACGCGAATACGAAAACGAATCAAAAAAACCTGCAATCGCCAAGCCAGGCCGATTTATTTCGGCACTCGTAATCAAGCGCGACAAACCCGCCTGACCAGAAATACACGACAAACCCAATGGTTCACGGTCACTCAAGTCTATTTCCAACAAATCGAGAACCGAAAACTTTTTTGCATCTACACGATGTGGCATTATCTATCTTGCGCCTTTTCCTTTTCTTTTTGGACCTTAGTATCAAGCATATCCATCATCTTATTCACACCAGCCTTAAAGTCATAGTTTTCGGTAGTAACATGAGCCACCGTGCCCCACCGAAAATGCACCGTACAATTATAGATATATTTTTTATCTTCCTTTATATTGCATTGTACTTCAGTAATCAAGTCATCAGCAAAAGCAATGCGCTCAAATTTTTTATCCACATATTCCCGGTCCTCGTCCTGCAAAACAAAACCAACCGCATTAACGACAATATTCATAATACATCTCCTCTTTGATAATGTCTATACATCGTATCACAAACAAAGATAAAAGTCTAGGTAGTTAAAGGGGCTCGTTATGGGAACCTGAAGTGAGGGGAAAGAGCGCCGTGATTTTAGTGGGGCAGGGAAAGTAACGGCTGTGGAAATCAAGTTTTGCAGGGATTGTGTTTCCACTACTAAGGGAAAGGAAACCCTTTTGACCGAGCAAAAGGGTTTCCTTTCCCTTAGGAACCCTTTCCTTCCTAAAACACGGCTTAGGGGGTTCCCCCCTAAGAACCCCATTTTTTCGCCTTGCATTAAGTCCGTGTGCAAGCAAGGCGGAGTTTAGTGTTTTTATATCCTTACCTGTTCCCCATTATTGACCAAGACGAGAATTAAAAATTGACAAAATTATTTTTTTAATTCTCGCGCT
>JAFTEH010000073.1 GCA_017453745.1 Spirochaetaceae bacterium | reverse complement strand
TCCATGTTTTTTCAATATTCCGAGAATTAAAAATTGAGAAAATTATATTGTTAATTCTCGCACTTACGCACCGTCTACATCCTGTAGACGGCTATGTTTTTTCTCCCTTTCCCTTAGGAACCCTTACCTTCCTAAAACGCGGCACTGGCAAGTTGGCATTTAGGACTTAAGCCAACTTGAGCCCTAAAGAACCCGCCTGAAAGTAATAACTTCTCAGTTATACCATAATGGATTTAAGCAAATATGATATTTTTAATATATAACTTAAAGAAGAAACTCGCTTTATTACGATGTGCGCATAATGCGCACATCGTAATAAAGCGGTGAAAAATACCGCTGCTATTTACTTGACAAATATGTATCATGCTATATAATCCGTAAAAAATATGAAAAAAAACACTAAAACGAAAACTTACATCATTGGGCATAAAAACCCAGATACTGATTCAATAGTCAGTGCGGCAGCCTATGCGGTCTTTAAACAAAATCAAGGATATTCTGATTATATCGCTTGTAGGGCAGGAAAACCAACCCCACAAACCGAATATATTTTTTCACGCTTTCAAGTACCACTCCCACAACTTGTCAGCGACCTTATCCCGCGTATTAAGCACTTTTGCAATGATACCCCAATTACCATACATAAAGATACCTGCATTTGGGATGCATTTACGCTTATGCAAAAACATGGTTTGCGTTTTTTGCCCGTAGTTGACAGTGATGGAACATACCATTCTGGAATGCACTTTGCTCTTTTTACGGAAATGTTTTTAAAACGAACTAAACCCCAGCAGCGCACGGTTATCGAAACGAGCATTCGGTTTTTAGCTGATGTAATCGGAGCAAAAAAAATACTAGGCTTTGACGAAACGGGCATTAAAACCAGCCCTGTTATTATTGGGGCTGCATCTATCGAAACATTTAGACAGTACATTGAAGGGACCTCGATGCAAGACACTATTGTTATTTGTGGAAATCGCAGAGATATACAAGAGTTGGCAGTAAAACACGGGGCTCGGCTATTAATTGTTACGACAGGAAATGAACCAGATACTGCTATTTTAGAATTAGCTCGTAAAAATAGTGTTTCAATACTACTGAGTCCATACGACACGACATCCACTGCCCAACTTTTAATCTATGCCATGCCTGTTTCCGCTTTTTCCTCTACAGACATTGAGCCAGTTTTAGCATCAGAACCCTTACACAATGCAAAAAACGCTTTAGAGCGTTCTCCTGCCAGAACTCTCGCGGTCATTGATGGCGAGAGAAAGGTTGTAGGAACTATTTCTCAAAGCGATGCATACGGAAAACCAAATATTAATGTCATTCTTGTTGACCATAATGAAATTTCACAATCGGTCGATGGAATGCAACACTTTGATATAGTTGAAGTTATAGACCATCATCGACTCGGAAATGTACCGACACAAGTGCCTATTACATTTATTAATCAGCCTGTTGGTGCTACCTGCACTATTGTCACAAACTTATTTTTTTCGCAATCAGTTGATTTACCAAAAGACATAGCAAGTATTTTGTTGTGTGGCATTTTAGCCGACACCCTCCTTTTACAATCGGCTACTACTACAGACATCGACCGACAAACAGCTCATCGTCTTGCGACTATTACAAAACTTGATATTCAGGAATTGGGAAAACAACTTATAAAAGCAGCAAGCAATATTTCGGGGCGCTCGGCAGAAGACCTTGTAAATCAAGACCTCAAAGAGTACAGTGAAGATTCATATTCATACACAGTAAGCCAAATCGAAGTGGAAGACCTTTCCGAAATTATTGAGCGTAAAAACGAAATTATTGAAGTACTAGAACAAAAGCGAAAAACTTCCAATAAACTTTTTTCTGCTCTGATGATAACAGACATTACTCGCTTGACAAGTATACTATTGATTGCAGCAGTACAAGATTTTAAGAACGAATTAAAACTACCACAAGAACAGGGTATTTTCCAACTTTCAGGAATTGTTTCAAGAAAGAAACAACTATTGCCACTTCTTTCTGAACTTATAAAACACTATGCTCCGTTGTAAAAAGATAATGGCAAATATACAAACGCTGTAATAAGGAACGATATATGGCAAATCCAAAACTTTTTAGGGCAATCGATAAGGCGGTAAAAGATTATGCTATGATTTCTGATGGTGACCGTATTTTACTTGCGGCTTCTGGCGGTAAGGATTCTACTGCCCTTGCCGATTATCTTTCATTCCGTAAAAAACGCACAGACTTTTTTATTCAAGCAATGCACATAAGTACAGAAATGGAAAATGCACAACTTGACGCTATTGAAACTTTATTTTGTCGTTGGAAAATACCGCTTTATACGCTCAAGATAAGTATTAAAAATCGCTTAAAACAGGGGCAAAAAATGAACTGTTACTGGTGCTCAACCCAGCGTCGTACCGAACTGATAAAATACGCTCTTGACAATGGATTTACAAAAATTGCTTTTGGGCACCACCTTGACGATATACTTGAAACTGCTTTGATGAATATATTTACAAAAGAAAGACTAGTGGGAATGCCTCCCATTTTAAAACTAGAAAAATTTCCCATTACAATTATACGACCTCTTGCACTTGCTGACATTGCTACAATAAAACAACATGTACATGAGCGCTCTTATGCTTCATATACATGCACCTGTCCCTACCAAAGCAATTCACACCGAAAACTTGCTCGTACACGACTAGAAGCACTCACTGGTGGTAGTTATATATTAAAGATAAAATTATTTAATGCCTTAAAACAACAAAACATAGTAAGCGACTATTTACATTAGCATGGTATCTAAAAACTGATATTTTTTTAAGGGTAGGATGTGGAAAAACAGGTTATGTGTGTCATACCCAAGATACATGTAAGAGTTTATAATCGCCTTTTATAGTAAAACAACATTCACTAAAACACGGAAATCAATTTTTGCAGGGATAGTTTTCCTGCACACAAATACTAAGGGAAAAGACACCCTTTTGTTCGAAGCAAATGCACTTTGAAAAAACATCCTTGTTTTTTCAAAGTGGCCGAGAATTAAAATATATTATGTTCTTTTTAATTCTCGCGCTTACGCATCGTCTACCTCCGTGTAGACGGCTATGTTTTTTCTACCTTTCCCTTAGGAACCCTTTCCTTCCTAAAACACGGTACTACTAACCAGTTGCGTGATGGATTTAAGCAACTGGCAAGTTGGCATTCAGGACTTAAGCCAACTTGATCCCTAAAGAACCCGTCTTAGAGTAATAAGTTCCTAGTTATGCTCTATGGAATTTAAGTAAAGCTGATATTTTTAATTCTCGTGCTTACGCACCGTCTACATCCGTGTAGACGGCTATGTTTTTTATACCTTTCCCTTAGGAACCCTATCCCTTCCAAAAGCATCGCTTAGGGCTCCGCCCTAAGAACCCGTCTTAGAGTAATAAGTTCCTAGTTATACCCTATGGAATTTAAGCAAATACGATATTTTTAAACCTATCTATAAAATTGGTCAAGATAAACTGGTAAACTAGTTGTTCATATTAAAAATTAATTTCCGTGATAAATGGGAACAGTATATTGAAAAATGAAAAAAAAATAGTATGCTTGGAACATGAGATGGGACTTAAAGTCTTATTGGATTTTGCCATCTTTACTCTTTTGCTTTAGGATATGAGATATGAAAAAAATCTTCCGTGCTATCACGCATGCGTTCGCACCTGCACTCGCACTCGTATATTTTTTGCTTGTACCGTTTTCAGTACAGGCTCTTTCCGTCAACATACCTTTGGAAACAAGCCAGGGGGATTTTATTACTATTTACTTTTATGGAGAAACGCGTATTAGCATCGCTTCAGCCCAATTACTAAGCCCCAGCGGAGCAGTAAGCCAGACCGTACAAGCATTTCCTGTTGACAAACAAGAAAAAATATATGTCGCTATCATTGGTATCCCGACTTGGTCGGCAACGGGCGTTTGGAAAGTGAAGGCAAGTGCTATTGAAGCAAAAAAAAAGGTTGAAACAGAACAGAATATTCTTGTAAAAAAAACAAATTTTGAAGAATATACGCTGCACTTAAATGAAAGTAATACAAACCTTGTCACTACTACTAATCCTAAAAAACAAGAAGAATCGCAAGTACTGAACGATATTCTTACTTCGTGTAATCTCAGTGCGCCTGCTTACGGAAAAAAGTTTATAGTTCCGACGCAATCTAAACGCATTACATCAGAATTTGCAGAAAAGCGCACCCTTGTGTACAACACTGGTCGCAAAGGAAGTGAAACGCATTGGGGGGTCGATTTCGGTATACCAGCTAATTCAGAAGTGATTTGCCCTGCCGATGGAACGGTGGTTTTTGCGGATGATAGAATTGTTACGGGTGGCTCCCTCATCATTGAGCATGCGCCTGGTGTCTATACTTTGTTTTACCACTTAAATAAAAACTTAAAATCTGTTGGCGATACTGTAAAGGCTGGGGAAATAGTCGCATTAAGTGGGAACACAGGATTTTCAACAGGGCCACATTTACACTGGGAATTTAGAATCAATAGCATCCCTGTTTCACCATTTGCAGCGGTTGAACGTGGGCTCTTTACGCTTGAATAAGATAGTATGAGGGGCAGACTATAAGCACATTCGCTGCGTACATGGGCAAATAGAACGCACCCTTGCAATGTTAGCGTTTTCCAAGATTCAAAAGGCTCTGTTCTATGTACGCATCGTCCGTTTCAGCTACTGTTATGAGGTGCAGTATAATAGCGTCATGTTCAACAATACCGATAATCGGGCGTTCTTGTTCACGAAGAGCATTTTTTATAGAATCGGGATTTTTTATCTGTAGTTGAATTGCATAAGACGGAAATGTTTTTGTCGGAGTGCTTCCACCACCAAGCGAAAATGGCGCTTCAATAACCGAAATTGCATTCTTGAATGTTGGTTTTAAGTGTTCGGTAATTGCTTGACATCGCTCAAAAATAGTTTCAGGCGACTGCAATAGAGCGGATTTTGCGATACTTGGTTTTCCATTTAAAAATCGCACAATGGACACTTGCATAAGTGCAGCGACAGCACGACCGACCCTAAATGTACGCATGAGCTGGTGTTTAGAAATTTTTTCTACAAGGTTTTTCTTTCCAACTATCCAGCCTGCTTGGGGGCCACCAAAAATCTTATCGCCAGAAAAGCAGACAATGTCGGCACCATCTTTTATAATAGAACGCACGGTTTCTTCTTCTTCAATCTGACAGTCTACATTTCCAGAGCCTTGGTCAACTGCTAAAATGACATGAGCAGGAAGAGCAGCCTTGATATGCTTGAGGTCAGGGAAGTCGGTAAAACCTTGTATACGGTAATTGGAAGTGTGTACGGCTAAAACCATTTTTGTGTTTTCAGTTATTGCAGAACATATATCTTCTATTGTGGTGACATTAGTAGTACCGACTTCCAAAAGTTTACAGCCTGCTGCTTGCAAAATTTCAGGTATCCGAAATCCGCCACCAATTTGGACTTGCTGACCACGAGAAACAATAACTTCTCCGCCTTCGCCTAAGACTTTCAGTATCATAAAAACAGCGGCGGCATTATTATTAAGCACCAAAGCATCCTCACTCCCCACAAGCAAAGATAGAGATTCAGTTAAAAATGAAAAACGCTTGCCACGCTTGCCATCTGTTAAATCGAGTTCAACACTGGAGTATTCACTTGCAATACTCTCCGCTTCTTGCCAAACGCCTTTTGCGAGGGGGGAGCGACCGAGATTTGTATGTAAAACAACCCCAGTAGCATTGACAACGGGGGTAATAAGGCTGCGAAGTATTGGTTTACAGCGCTCTTCGACACATTGTGCGCAAGCGTCAATAGTGGGGACTTCTGCATTTTGGTTCGTTTTTAACGATGTGCGCAGTTCTGATACAAAGGCATCTGCTACCACCAATACATGCGCACGCCCAATCCGATTCGCAAGCGTCACTAGACGAGGATGCGAAAGCAATTTTTCAAGTTGCGGTATTTGTGAAAACTTGTTCATTATAGAAACACCCTTAGTTATAAAAACACAACAGAAACGGAAGAGGCAGGAATCGAACCTGCCCATGCAAATTACGCAAACAACGGTTTTGAAGACCGTGAGGGCCACCAGACCCCATCAACTTCCGCTCAAATTCTACAAAAAAAAATACATAGTGTCAAGTCACGGAAATCAAATTTTGTTTTTTAAAATGCTCCGTGCGATTGGTGAAAGCATGGAACAAACGAGTCTTACATCGTTGCGCGGCGATTTGTTGCGAAGCAGTCTTGCTTGGTTTTTGCGTGTAACTGAAAGATTGCTTCGTCATTTACATTCCTCGCAATGACGATTTTATACCCTTATACTGTACTCCATCATGCCTCATATCCATTACGCAACTGGTTAGTAGTACCATGTTTTAGGAAGGTAAGGGATTCTAGGGGAAAGCAGCAACAAGCAAACCCGTCTACTCAGGATGTAGACGGTGCGTAAGTGCAAGAATTAAAAATATCAGGTTTGCTTAAATTCCATAATACATAACTAGGAACTTATTACTCTAAGGCGGGTTCTTAGGGCGGAGCCCTAAGCCGCGTTTTAGGAAGGTAAGGGTTCCTAAGGGAAAGGAAACCCTTTTGCTCGGTCAAAAGGGTGTCCTTTCCCTTAGTATTAGCTATAGGAGAAGCAGTTCCAAAAACTTGTTTTCTTTGACCACATATCAATTACCTGAGGCGCAAACATCGTGCACGAAAAAAAATTAGAAAAAGACTAGAATAAAAATAAATAAAATAAATAATAAGCATTATGAAGAAACTCCTATACTTATCCTTATTGGTAGTTAATACTTTCATTGTTAGTGCAAACACGATTATAGTCGAGCAATTATGGAAGTATAATCTCCAAGATAATCCTGAATTTTCAAAACCAGATTACGATGACAGTACTTGGGGCTCGTGTAACCCATACATGAAACTACCGGTCAAAAACAATAGCTTTTTGTGGATTAGGACAAAATTTGACATTCCAGCAGAACTGAGAAACAAACAAATCTACTTATTGACGGGAAATGGACAAGTGGCATTTGATGTGTACATCAATGGTGACTATATAGGAACCTATGGAAAGATGCCTCCCAACCCTAACATTAATCCAATGTTGCGAAAGGCCATTCCGATTCCCTCTAGTTTAATTACTGATGGGCAATTAAATATAGCATATCGTATTTTTACGCCTTGTTCTTTCTTCAGGTTGGGTACTATCTCAGTGAGCAGTGAGGAAATTGTTGACACGGTGTTTATACAAAACTTTATAAACTTAAATGTATATCTTGCAATTTCACTCGTGTGTTTCCTGATTGGTCTATATTATTTTATTACTTGGTTTATAGACAAAACTGATATGAGTAGCTTTTATTATGCACTCAGCTTGGTATTTATCTCTTTCTACTTTGTTGATATGGGAACAGAAACAACATTGCTCTTTTCATATACATTAAATAGAAGTTTAGCCCACGCAAGCCTTGGCATTAGCATGGGATATTTACTTTTGTTCTTACTTTCCTATACAAAAGGCATCGTAAAAACATGGAAGATCCTAGCAGTCAACATCGCATCGATCCTATGTCTCGTGCTCAATGTTGTATATCGAAATAACACCGACATATCGGAACTTTTATTTACGGTTGCTTTGCTCCCCATCGGCTTTGTGTTAATCTGGGGCTTATTTTTGATTGTAAAAGCACTCCTAAGAAAACAATCATATATTCATATAGTACTGGTAGGGTTTACCCTTGGTATTTTACTAGCCCTCCATGATGTTGCTTTCAATGTAATCGGAAAAGAGCCGTTTGCTTGGCTACAGGGTATAGCATTTTTCAGCCTCATGATTTCGCTATTTATTTCACTCGCTTGTCACTCAAATCGTATAAAATCCCAATTAGTGACAACCACTTCAGAAGTAGAAAACAAAAGTAGAAAATTGGTCGATACTTTTAAAATATTGAAAAATCTCGCCCAAAACCTTTCTGGGCTCTCTTCTTCCCTTTTCTCTACGGCTGAACTTTTAAAGCAAACATCAGATGCAAACTCCACCAATATTATTGACATTACCATAGCGATGGGTAATCAAAAAAATCATATTAACTCTACGGAAGGGGCAATTATCAACTTGGTGAGTGCATTGGACAATATTACAGATAACCTTGATTCAACGGCAGACAAAATTCACAATACAGCAAGTAGTGCCGTTCAGCTCATCTCTGGGTTTTCAGCTGTTGGTAATGGGGTAAAGGGAGCGGCAGGCTTCGCAGAAACACTCAATAAGTTCGCTCGGATGGGTGTTCAAAATATGAAAAACCTATCAGGCACGATGGATAAGATGCAAGAAGGTTCGCGTGAAATTTTAAATGTAGTAAGTGTATTGGACGATTTTGCTGCTCGCACAAACTTACTTGCTATGAATGCCAGTATAGAAGCCGCACACGCCGGTATTGCTGGTAAAGGCTTTAGTGTTGTTGCAAACGAAATAAAATCGCTCGCGGCGCAATCAAGCGTTCAAGCTGGCAAAATTAGCGACATTATCAAGGATATTAAAAAACTCATTGAGCGGAGTGTTGAACTGAGCGATTCTGTAAATGATTCCTTTGTCCGTATTGAGAGGGAATCTTCTACAACGGCAAAGCATGTGCAAAAATCCGCTAATGAAATGATTTCTCAAGAAACAGCAGGAAAAAGCATTATAGCCGATGTTAATGATATTTCAACATTTACTTCTAATGTGAAAGAATTTACAAATTCGCAGTATACTTATTCTCAAAATGTAAGTCAAAACATGACAGAACTTATAGAGGTTTCCTCACAAGTCGAAAATGCAATGCAGTTGATTACCGATGGAAATCGCTTACTGGAAAACTCTATCGCTAATTTAACTAATGTAATAGAACAAATTAAAGAGCTTATTGCTCAACTAAACGATATAACGGCACAAACTATCTAACCTGATTGCCTGTTATCTAACAACCGTCCGCCTGTCGCTTGTCGACCCTCATTGTAGTGGGCAAGTCAAGCGGGGAGGTAGGCGGTTAAAAACACCCTGTGTATTGCATGCGGTTTTATAGACTTGTCAAAACTTCAGTGTGGTCTTCAAAAACCGCTACGGTGTGTTCCATGTGGCATGAGGGTAAACCATCATCTGTTACAACAGTCCAGCCATCTTTTTTTATACTTACATTGGGTGTACCAAGATTTATCATTGGTTCTAAAGCCAAGACCATACCCGGCTTAATACGAATATTTCCCCCTTGCATGTGTGGCACATTGAACACACTTGGATTTTCATGCACTTTTAAGCCCACCCCATGTCCGCAAAAATCATATACCACACCATAATTATACGAATGGGCATAATCGTACACCGCATGAGCAATATCTGAAAGGCGGTTTCCTGCAACACAGGCTGCTATTGCGCGATTTAAACATTCAGTTGTTACTTCAAGTAGCGTCAATTTTTCTTTTGAAACGGTTCCAATAGGAAAGGTTACTGTTGAATCGCTCACATAGCCGTCTAAAATCATGCCTAAGTCTACCGAAACAAGATCACCATCTTTTATTATTTTAGTTTTTGAAGGGACACCATGTATTACTTCTTCATTTACAGAAATGCAACTTGCAGCAGGAAAGCCTTCAGTAGGCCACGCCGGACGCCCTCCGACTTTTTTAATAAATGTTTCACAGTATGTATCTATTTGTTTTGTTGACATACCTGGTTTAATAATATCTTTTAATTCAACCAAAAGCCTTGCAATCTCCCTGCAAGATTTTCGTATGCCGTCTATTTGCTCTGGAGTTTTTAGTAATATCATTGTATTATATCCTTAGTATAAAAATATTTATTTATGTATTAGCATGGAGTAACTCTTTTAAGGCACACCTTGCTTCAGTTTCTTCGTCGTAGGGCATAACATAATCTTTAAAGATTATTGAGTTTTCGTGCCCTTTACCCAAAAGCAAAACCATGTCACCTGGCTCACAAAGTGAAAATGCCTTGCGTATTGCAGCCTTACGGTCGGGAATCAAAAAAAGTGTCTTGTCAAGTTCCTTACCTTGAACCCCAGCCGCAATCATATTTAAAAGCTCCATAGAATCTTCGCCGCGTGGGTCCTCATCAGCTAAAATCACAATGTCACAATACTGCGAAGCGACGCGACCTTGTTCAGGGCGTTTTGTTGTATCTCGTTCCCCACCAGACCCAAATACTGAAATGAGTTTTTTACCGGTGCGGTGTGTCACAGTAGCCAACGAAGGCATAATTGTTTCAAATGACGAAGGTGTGTGTGCGTAATCTATGATTACCGTAAAATCTTGCCCTTCGTTTACAAAAAACATACGCCCTGTGATTGGTTTTAAGCTCGCAAGCACTTGTATAATACGCTCAAAGGCAATACCACTTATATGCATAACCGTCAATATGCTCGCCAATACATTTTGCACATTAAAATACCCTACAAGTGGTACAGTGATTGGGATTGCCAAAATGTCAGACTTAAGTTGCGTACCAAAACTATATGCTTCAAGCGTAAAACAAATTCCATTTGTTGTTTCAGAGATATTTGTTGCTACAAGTACAAATGGCAAGCGCTGAGCGAGGTCTGTCTTGGCGTTGTTTTTTTGTACAGTAAACCCATACTTGGGAGTCTTCCCCACTTGCGAAAACCAGTTTGCTGAAACATCATCCAAGTTAATAACACAAAAACTCGGTACTGTTTCATACATGCAATCCCTACAGTCCTCACAACACTCTACAGCACTTTCACACGAGCAAGTTTCCACCTGTTCTTGTGATTGCAGATGACGCATCGGAATAAAACACTTTTTGTGGTCGTGTTCATCAAGCTTACGAAAGAGATTTGCTTTGTCGTTACGATAGTTTTCAAAGGTTTTGTGAAATTCAAGATGTTCTTCGGTTACATTTAACCAAACTCCTGCATCAAATAATACATGAGCTAGGCGAGCAGTCTTTTCAGAAAGTCCGTGCGAAGACGATTCAACCACAGCGTATTTTGAACCAGCTTCTTGCATTCGATATAGTCGTTCTTGCACGGTACAACTTTCGGGTGTGGTTTGGTGTTCAGGATTTTTTTCTTCGGTGTCTATACCCCCATAGGCATAACTGACAGTCGAAAAATACCCACACTTTTCTCCTAGTAGGTTTAATAGTTGCCAAATAAATGACACGGTGCTACTTTTGCCTTCGGTTCCCGTAACGCCAATAACTTTTAACTTTTTAGAAGGCTCATCATAAAACTGTGCCGAAATATATGACATCGCAAAACGAACATCCTTCACACGAGCGTAACACACACCCGACACAAAGTCAGTAAGTTCGGCTTCATGCAAAATCGCCGTTGCACCTTTTTGAATAGCGTCTTGGATAAAACTTTTACCGTCCACATGCAAACCAGGTAAAGCACAAAACACCGCACCAGGTTTCACTTTCCTAGAATCATACTCTATCGAGTCAACTTGACAGTTATTTCCAACGACTTCAATTATGTCAAGTCCATCTACAAGACTCAAAAACAACCGTTCCATATATTCCTTTTTCTTTTTTCATTACCTTCCGTTACGAATAGAGACCTATCAAATCCTGCGTTTGCAATAAAATGAGCACACACATGACAAGGCTAAGTTTGCAAAGCAAACTACAAGTTAAAAAACACCCAGCGTATTCCATGCTTTTTAAACATTGACCAAAAGAGTGTAGCATTTTTAACCCCTCTCCATTATCTATTATTGTAGCTTAAAGTCAAGAGTTTTTTTAGGGTTGGGGCGAGTTATCCCCACCCCTCGCACTGACGGGGCGGTGTCGTTACACGCAATGATAATTTTATAGTTTCTACTCTAGCGGTGCAAAATACTGAATTTCATCTCGCCCCGAACGAGTCATCAAACGCACTTCTACTTCAACAGGCAAAAAATCCCTACCAAAGTTGGAAAAGAGCGTTGACCTATAACTCATACGGTATAAACCACTCGGGGCTTCTGCAATACTGCGTACTACAGGGGCTAAACCGCTACTTTGGTACACATAACTAATACTTCCACCCGTTTTATACACTAAGTATTGCGCTTCTTCTGAAACGGCTATCGGGTGCAAGTTGATAGTGTAAAACTGTATGCCGTTGTTATTCATAAAGGAAGCTAAATCGTTTAAGCCATAATCCTTAAACCCTGCACTCAAATTTCCACCAGATGCAAGGTATATGACCGCTCGCTTAGGACCTGCATTTAGTAGCGAGTTACTCGCTAAGCGTATTGCTTTGTCAAGTTTCCATTGTGCACTCACTGGGCTCTTAAAATTGAGGTCTGCTCCACTCAGCGTTTCAAGTGAAGGATTTTCGGAAGCGGCAATAATACGAACAGAGCCGTTTCCACCAACTGCTTCAACAATTTCTGCACAGGCATTTTTTATAATTGCTTCATCGGCGAAACCTTCCATAGAACGCTCCACGACAATGGCTATATCACAATCGGTATTCAATGAAGCAGCGCCATCAAATTGAAACTGAGAAACGGGGGTGTTTTTTTCGGTAACATAAAAGTTTTTATCTTTTAGCCCAACTATCGGTTTGCCGTCACGATTTTCTACCAATACTTCTAATTCAACCAGTGGGTAACGCTCCGAAATAATTTTTTGCACCGTGACAAACATTCCACCAGCGAGTTCTTTTATAGTTGAGGCGATTTTTAATTCCTGGTTTTTATAATCGACTAACAAAAGATTAGAATTAACATCCGATGTGCACGCCAATAATCGTGCAGGGGCATTCCCCAAACTCACCAGTTCTGTCAGTGTCGCAGTTCCAATGTCAAGCCTATAAGCGCTTTTTCTGTCAAGAATTAAAAGCCCATTTTGCCATACTTTCAATCCCTGCGCATTTTTAAGCCCATTATGAGGCAATAGCTCCCCAAGGTAATTACCTGCTGTGTCAAACATATACACACAACCATAATAGCTATCGCTCACATATACAATATCTTCAAAAACGGCTATACCAGAAGGCGCTATAAAGCCTTCAAAACTCGCAGAGCGCTCTCCAAAGGTAAACAAAAAATCCCCATCGGGCGAAAATACGACAATGCGCGCACAACCAAAATCGGTAATATATATGTTTTCAAAACTATCGAGGGCTAAATATTGTGGTCCAACAAATTGCCCATCACCTATTCCTTTGCTTCCAAACGATGTTTGATACGAGCCACTTGGTGTCAATACTGAAATACGGTCTCCCGCAAACTCACTTACCAACAATGAACCATCTCGCTTTTGAATTATATCAAAGGGGCGAGCGAAGCCCTGCATAGGTCCACGAGTTTTGTTTAAAATAATACCATTTATATCAAAGTGAACTAACTCATTTGAGCCATACGCACATAACCAAAAACTTCCGTCAGGTAAGGCTAAAACCGAAGTTGGCTGAACAAAAAACTCATTTGCATTATCCTTAGATTTCAACGCTACTTGCTCGGCATATTTATAATCGTAAATTGTGTCAGAAACAGTTGTTCGGCGTTCTTCAATCGTTTCAATCCGTGAACGCAACAAAGAGCCCCCATAATCTTGTGAGTATGCTCTTCGCCAATGTTCAAGCGCTTCCCCCTCAAGTCCTGACCTAAAATAGGATTTTCCTAACCAATCCAAAATAACGGGCTCATCTGGTAAATAGGCTAAGGCTTTTTCAAAACTCATAATAGCTTCATTGAATTGCGCCCTATTAAACGATTGCACCCCACGCCTAAATTCTTCGGCCGCAACAGCTGAATTACTCTGTGCTACATTCGGTACGAGAGAATTGGTTTGGGCAAAAACACTCGCTGTAATAGTAGCAATAAGCGTATAAAAGGCTCCAGCAAAAAAAAGTTTTTTTGCCACTTTGAACACCCTTTGCTTGCTATAGCTATTTTGATTTTTTCTATTCATTTTTATTCCCTTAAAATTTTGTCTTTACTCATCGTGCATAATCGCGTCATAGTGTTTTTGTACGATTTCGCTATCTGGCATAAGTTCAAGCGCTTTTTTAATAACCCTCTGAGCTTCTTGCGTAAAATGCATTTTATAGTAAACCCAGGCAAGCGAATCTAAATACGGTCCATAATCGGGTTTTGCATCGCTTGCTTGCCTACACAGCACAAGCGCCCTACTCAACATTTCGCCTGTTTCCGCTAAAACATACCCAAGCCCATTCAAAGCGGTTGTATTTTCAGGCGAAATAGAAAGTACTTTTTCGTAATATTCAATCGCTGTTGCGGCATCACCTCGCTCAAAAGCAACAAAGCCAAGAGCATTATACAATTCAGTTTTTTCAGAATGGGTGTCAGATTTTTGTTCTAATATCCTTAATTCATCTTCGGCTAACGAAATACGCCCCGTTTTTGCATAGGCAAGGCTCAACAACAAGCGACACTGAAACACCTGTCCATCATCAGAACTCGCCGTTATCACTTGTTCCAAAAACTCCAATGCTTGCTCATAAAGCCCCATTTTTGTATAGCAGAGCCCGAGGTAATACGCTCTTTCGGCTGCATCTTCAGGGGTTTCGGGTTCTGGGGTCGACAAAAAAAAAGTTAGAGCATCTTGAATTTTTTGCTCACTGTACAATTTGATTCCTGAACTAAGGTCACACTCTTTCACGGTTGCATATTATAACTAAAATGGTAAGATGTTTCAATACATTCGCACAGAAATCAATTTTTCATAAGCAAACGATTCTGTAGTACTCCGCCATTTGTGAGGGAGCAACCTACCTTCCCCTAAACTTGTCAAGCAAGTACTCGCTCGTAATGACGAAACAAGTCAAGCAAGCTCATGGAGTCTATAAAAAGCGAAAATCATTAGACTTAGATACTATCCGTTTGTTAAAAAAAGTTAAAAACTGATTTCCGTGACAGATTTGCCCTCTATCCCTTTTTCGATAACTGTCTATTTGTCGATTTTGTCATTACCATGCGCTCTAGCAAAAAAAAATATATCTTATACAATGGAACTATGTATACTTTTGAGTCTAAACTTGCAGCCTTTTTTGCTCGCCATAATTTTGATATTCAAGGACCTCATGTCCAAAGCACTTCGCTTGCCCTTTTATACGACATGCAACTCGGTTTAACTTCTGGGGAGCATACATTTACACAAGAAATGCTTCCAACTTGGATTCAGGTACATCAGCCCTGCGATAAAAAATGTATTGTTCTAGACGCTGGTGGTACCAATTTTCGCTCTTACCTCGTAGAATTAAAAAACGGTGATGCCACAATACTAAAGTCACACAAGGGCATGTTACCTGCCACACAACACGAACAAACAGCAGAGCAGTTTTTTGACGCAATAGCCGAAAGCATTGAATACCTCAAAAATGAAAGCGATACTATTCACTTTTGCTTTGCCTACGCCATCAACATGACACCTCATAAGGACGCTACAGTTTTGCGTATGTCTAAACAAGTTAATGTGTCAGGTATCTTACATAAACATGTCGGAGCGTCTCTTTTTGGAGCACTCCAAAAACGAGGCTGGACCTCACTAAAACAAGTTTTGGTTCTCAATGACACCGTCGCAGCCTTGCTTTCTGGGCTTTCCCTCCAAAAGAATTTTTCTTCGTATATTGGGCTCATTTTGGGTACCGGTTTTAATATTGCTTATATTGAATCAGAACAAATTCCAAAATTAAGAAACGATAAACAGGTAGTCCCTCAAATTATTGTCTGCGAAAGCGCAAAGACCAACAGACTTGTTGCTTCTGACTTTGACAAGTCACTCCAAGAACAAACCGATGACGGCGCTCTGTGCAAATGCGAAAAAATGTGTTCGGGGGCATATCTTGGAAAACTTATTTCTATTTGCTTGCATGCCGCCTGTAATGATGGGCTCTTTTCTGCTGCCTGTGCGACACAGTTGCTTTCCGCAGAATACTCTTTCCGCTCCATAAACGAATTTTTATGGGAAGAAGCTGAAAACGAAATTACTCGCATCTGCAAAAATGCTACAGCCGATGATGTCAAGTTAATACGAGCAATTTCTACCGAAGTCTTACGCCGCGCTGCCCGAATTGTTGCGTCCGCCTTAACAGCCGTTGCACTAAAAACAAAGGCGGGCACAGACCCAGCACAGCCTATTTGCATTGTCGCAGAAGGCACTACTTTCAAAAAAGCATTTGGACTAAAAGAACAGGTTCAGGCATACCTTGAAGAACACTTGACAAAAGCACACGGAATATACTTTGAATTACACGAAGTTGACGAAGCGATTGTAACAGGCTCGGCATATTTTGAATAGCCCCACCGAAAAATGTACACCAGCCCTATAGCCGACTTAGTTTTTTTCTATTCTTATAGCGTCGTTGCTTTTGCGAGTTTTTCTTTGAGCCGTTCTCGTTCGCGTTCATCTAAACCAGATTCCTTGCCCTCAAGCACTTGTGATAGAGCCTGTGCTTCTCGGCTTGAAATACTCACCCCTTGCAGTATATGGGTTTTAAAAGACGCCGTCGCAGAAGGGGCGACTTTTTCTACAATATCGAGAATAGTAAAAGCGTAATCTCGGATTTCCTTTTGTGCATGCCAATCGCAACGCAATTTCAAAAACCGAAAGAGGTTATGTAAATCAATTTGCCAGTACATTTCTGTATATGTCGAAAGAGGCAAGTTTATCCGCGCTAACTCTTTTGCGATATTGTCGTTCAAAAGACTATCGTAGTTTTTAAAAACATAGTCCTGTACTTCTTTCATTGAACTAATGGTTTTTTCTGCAAGTGTTTGCTCGACAGAGGCTGGAGCTCGACCTTGTTTGTTGTTTTTTGCTTGCAAGCCTAAGTCAGAAACTGTCGGTATATATGCTTCATTTTTGAGAACGGAATATCGACCTGAAATTTCGTTCATACGCGCAGTTCTATGACGCACCCACTGCCGTGCAACAAAAATAGGCATTTTTAAGTGGAAGGTTAAAACCACCTGCTCAAAAGGAGAGGTGTGGTCATTCCTCAATAGATAATCAATGAGGGCAGCATCCTCTCGCACCGTCTTTGTCCCTTCCCCATAAGACACGCGCGCCGCTTGCACAATACGAGCATCCCCGCCGAGATAATCCACTAACCGAACAAATCCATAATCTAACACTGGAAACGACTTGTCTAAAATCTTTTCTGCAGAATCAACAATACAATGAGCCATACAAAACTATTTTACAAAAAATACAAAAAAGGTAAAGACTTGTTGTAACAAGTAACCTACACTGAAATGATAGTGGCTCATAGAAAGCGGTATCTTATAGTTTTATCGGCTCATGTACAGACACTTATCTCGTATAGTAAGTATTCCAGATGCATTCGTATCAAAGTCATTTGTATGACTTACAATAAGTATTAAATGATCTTTTTTCAAATCGGTAATATATTCGTGTAATCGTTTGATAGATTCCCTGTCAAGACTTTTTTCAGGTTCGTCCAAAATATATGTTTTTTTATCTTGAAGCAATGTGCGAATCAGTGCGACCTTTTGCTGTTCACCATCCGAAAGTGATACAGGTTTGATTTTTATTTCGGTATCTAAAAAATGCTCAAAGCCAAAGATAGCGCATAACAGTTTCAGTTTTTCTTCATTATGTGGAATGCCCATTGTTATATTTTCTTTAACCGTTCCTTCAAAAAGAAAGTGAGGATGATGCAAGTAACTTCTGGAAAAAAAACTGTCAGGTAATTCAAGTTCAGAATGGGCATCTCGCAACACAAGACAATCCGGATCATACAACATACATAACACATTTAAAAGCGTAGTCTTACCTGACCCATTCTCACCTTTTATACAATAGAGTCCCGTGTCTTCCATTACTATAGTATCAATAGAAAAAAGCAAATCCCTTTCATCATTATTTATTGTCGCCCCAACTATTTTTAACTGCGATGTATCTCTATTTGTAATTGGTAATGACTTTGGTTCCACCGAGTCAAAAAGCACTTTTTCTAAACGCTCAAATGCGGGGGTCTGTGTTGTCTTCTGGGTAAGCAACTGGGCAAAATTTCCAATTGGCTCAAACATCATGCCGACATACTGAACACACATAACTAATGTACCAATTGTCATGTTTCCATGTTGCACATACAATGCACCGATGATTAAAATGATTAGTGGCGCAATCGCCTCAATAAAAACAGGGGTGTGTTGCAGAATGCAAAACAAAAACTCTCGTTTCAATCGTGCACCGATATACCTACTCATCAGCGTGTCATGTTTTTTATAAAAGTACGATTCAGCATTATTATTGTTTATGCTTGTTTTTCCCACAATGATTGAATCGGTCATACCAACTAATGAGTCATATAGTGATTGTTGTCTATGTGCAAATGTGTAAAGATTCTTTCGTGATAAAAATAACGCAAGGAAATAAAGCGGCACGAAAATCAATGCTATAAGTCCTAAGTGTATATTCACTGTCATGACAACGATAAAGGCAATAATAAAATGAAAAGCAGAAACGATTTTTGCCACTCGAAAGTTAATGAGCGTCGAAGCAGCATTCCCTGTATCCGAAAGAAACAGATTGAGTAAAAAAGCTTTGTCAAGTTTTGAATACACATAGTTTGGCAATGAAAGATATGAACTGATCAAATCGCGCCGTATTTTTTTTTCAATATGGCACATTTTTATCGAACCGAAAAAATTGGGGAAAAATAACATATAGGTATGAATAAGAAAAAGAAAAACTGTCGTCAATACAATAATACCTATTAAGTGTCCTGTATTCCCTTGAACAGCAACCGTATCGATAACATACTTATTGATACGAGGGACAATGTATACTAGACCAACACTCACCATACTCAGAAGACTAAAAACAAGAACTTCTTTCCATGAAAAATACCGATTATAAAAACGCTTCATACCAATACCTTCTTTGCTTTCATACTATCTGCATAATACAATGCCACCAAGTCCGACATAATGTATTTTTCGGGTATGCATTTATTTTGCCGTTTTAGTTCTAAAAAATGACAGCCACCCATGCAGAGTGGCAATACTGAACAGTGCATACATTCAGAATCGTTAAATGGTGAGCGTAGCATTTTACGAAGACAGCAATTCGTAAAATGTCCGACTTTATCACGCACCCTTTGAAGATCACTCGTACTATCATTTACAGATACTTTCTTTGGTTTTTCAATTTCTGTCATACACCATATTTCTCCACTTTTTTATTCTACCGACAACTCCATTGAAAAACAAGTACAATATCAATAGATTTTTCTTAATATGCTTGCTACTGTCAACTATCCACCCTTGTCACATATCAAATCGCAACACTAAAGTATTCTATGTAACATAGTTTCCTACACGCATACCACACACAACTATGTTCTGCATCCACAAGCACTGGGGCCTGTATCAGCATGTTGCGGTCCGTGCGACTACCCTATCGGCTTGAATAATGAGTGAAAATGACTAAAATACCTTTTAAAGATGGAAAAACTGTTTAGTATTACACATTCTGATACACATTCACGGGCACGGACTGGAGTCTTGCACTTGCCACATGGAGATATACAAACACCGGTGTTTATGCCTGTCGGAACACAAGCTACGGTAAAGGGGATGAGTGTTCCTGACCTTGAAGAAATAGGCTTTCATATTATTTTAGCAAATACATACCACCTCTTTTTACGACCAGGCATTGAAGTAATAAAGCAGGCTGGTGGCATTCATGGGTTTTCCAAATGGAACCGTAATATCCTCACTGATTCTGGGGGCTTTCAAGTGTTTTCGCTTGCCCGCTTACGCAAACTCACCGAAAGCGGTGTGCGCTTTCAAAGCCACATAGACGGAAGCACCGTAGAACTCAGCCCCGAAAAAGTAGTAGAACTGCAAGTAGGGTTTAATAGCGACATACAAATGCAACTTGACATCTGTTCGGCTTACGGCATTAGCAAACAGCAAACAGCCGAAGAATTAGGCATTACAATACAGTGGTTGCAACGCGCACATAAAACTTGGCAGGAATTGCGACTTGGCACAAGTTCATTGGAAAACCCCTACCCCTCACTTGACAACTCGAACATACAACGACCAAATGAGGACGGTTTGTACTATGCAGGGCAGTTTTTCCCCATCGTACAAGGAGGCTTTTTCCAAGACCTGCGACTAAAAAGCATTGAAGCAATTCTAAAACTCAATACAGAGGGTTTGGCTATTGGCGGGCTTTCCGTTGGTGAACCAGATGATGTGTACAATGAATTTTTGGAATTTACTTCACGACAGCTCCCTGTGGAAAAAGCCAAATATGTCATGGGTATAGGAACCCCAGAATACATCCTCGAAACCGTTAAAAATGGAATTGATATGTTTGACTGTGTATTGCCAACGAGAAATGCTCGCAATGGCAGTTTATTTACCGCACAAGGGCCCATTTCGATAAAAAAGCGAGAGTTTGAATATGATTTTACCCCAATAGACCCAGAATGTACTTGCAAAGTATGCAAAACATACACGCGCTCATACATGAGACATTTGTTTCGGGAACACGAAATTTTATATGTTATGCTCGCTTCATATCATAACCTGTATTTCCTTCATAATTTAATGGAACAAGTGCGGAAAAGTATCGAAGAAAATCGCTTTACAGAATTTAGCCAAACATTTTTGGCGAAGTACTCACATTTGCCGTAAAAATTTTTAGGCTAAGGATTTTGTATGAAAAAATTGCGCATAGGAAAAACATTATTTTTTTATATCTTTACAGAAATGATGCTCTATTGCTTTGTGTCATTTTTGTTCTTTTTTGTTATTTTTTTTGTAAACAATCTCCTCGTAGAAATACAGGGAAATTTAATCAAAAATGTTTCTATTGCGCTTATTATGAAGTTCTTTTTATATTCTTTACCCATTGTCGTTGCAAATGCCGCCCCATATTCTGCTTTTGTGGGTGCATTAATGTGTTTAGGGCGATTTGCGAGTGACTATGAGTTTATAGCACTGAATAGCTTGGGACTTTCTCATACGCGTATTCTGCTTCCAACTATGGCGGTAGCACTTACTTTTTCTTTACTAAACTTTTTTACCAATGATATACTTATTCCCTTTACTGCCCCAAAATTGAACGATACTTACCTTGAAATGATGAGCGAAAACCCTGCTATGCAACTTCAAAGCCATTCTATACGACAAGCAAATCAAACGATAATCGCCGCCGGTGAAGTAACAAAGGAAGGAGTTTCTGACATCGTTATTATCGATAGCTCCGAGCCACACAAAACAACCTTTTTATCTGCAAAAACGGCAAAACTCGCAAAAACCAACAACCCTGAAATTCTTCTTTCACTGCAACCGATTAAGCCTCGCCTATTTATCTTGGACACGCACACAAAATATGATTTCGATTATGCGTATGCCGAAAACATGACCTATAACTTTTTAGCATCTGAACAGCAAAATTTTGGGTTGTTTTCGCTCGGGCCTGGACAACTTTCATTTAGTGATTTACGCAAAAGAATTAAAGAAATACAATCTGAAAGTATAACCAACACGAGTTACTTAAACTGGTACAACCTAGAATTACACAAAAAATTTTCTATACCATTTGGGGCTTTGTTTTTTATCTTTTTAGCATATACAATTAGCATTAACCTAAAACTATATAACCAAGGCTTAGGCTTTGTCGTTGGGCTGTTTATCTCGGTAGCGTATTGGGCGATTTTGATGATGGGACAACAACTGAGCGTCGAAAACAAATTAGACAGCACTATTGGTGCTTGGATAGCGAATGCTGTGTTGCTCGTGGTTGCACTCATCCTCGTATGGAAAAAAAAGAGAGCATGACATGTTAAACATATTTACACATCGACCCAGAAGAAAAAACCTACCATTCCGCAAGGTAAAATATAGTGCAGTTCTTATCTACTACATATTAAAACTTTTTCTACCAGTGTTTTTTATAGCATTGCTTTTTTTTATACTCATCTTGGAACTCGGAGACACTTTTTACAATTTAAATCGCTTTATAGAAACCAATACACCAATGAGCACAATGTTTACCGTGATTGCATTATACTTACCAAAATGCGTTTCCTATTCTGCCCCGATAGCTATGCTTTTTGCAGGCTCGTATACCTTAGGCTCGCTCTATGCAAAAAAAGAATTGATGGTTGTCTTTTCATCTGGAATTTCGCTACAGCGGTTTGTCTTTCCTATATTGCTATTTGCTTTTTTTTGTTCGCTCGGAATGTTTTTCTTTGAAGACGCTCTTGTCATTTCAACATTTGCCAAAAAAAATGACATTCTCGAAAACCTCAATACAGAACAAAAAAACCGAGATGCTTCTAATATTGCTGTCATGTCTGAACAAGGACAAGTTATATATATAGCTGAATATTACTCAAGCGATAAAAAAATCTTGCATAATGCAAAAATCATACATAAAAACGAAGATGGTGTTTTTGATATTATTATTCTTGCCGAAAAAGTTCATTGGATAGAAGAAACTCAATCATGGGAACTGGTAAATCCAAACATATATAACATCAGTGACGATGGAGTAAAAACAGTATACAAAACTACATTTGATTTTTTAACTGAGCCACCGTCAAGTTTTGAAAACATTATAGTAAATGTGGATAATCTAAAAGCAGAAGAGGCAAAAAAATTTTTGCTTGATTTAGAAAAAAAAGGCATACCCAAATCAGAATACACTGTTAAATATTATCAACGATTTTCATTTCCTTTTACTATTTTTATAGTTTTATTTTTATCTATTTCATTTGGGGGATACCTAAAAAAGAATATTCTTTTAATGAGTTTATTATTTAGCTTATCTGTTGCTGTTCTTTACTATGTTTCGCAAATGCTCATGACCGTACTGGCGAGTTGGGGTGCAATTTCACCTATAATAGCGGCATGGCTTCCCTTTGTGCTTTTCTTTTTGATAAGTGTCTATCTTGTCAAGATTGCCCGCACATAAGGGTGTTTCTTCTAAAAACGGTGACAGGGCAGCGAAACATCTCGATGCGTTTTTAGAAGTACCATCGGTATATCTGGGCAACATCAGCACATTGAGTCAAAGCACCTATTCTAAAAGGTCGCTGTCATCTGGGGTAACATCTGGCTCCGTTGTTTCGTCATCTGTTGTCAATAGCTCTTCGTTTAAGTCTACGCTGACAGCGATTGTATCGGGAAAAACACTTGTTATTTGAACACCTTCGCTCGTTGCTACTAAAACCTTAAGATTATATTCGCCAGGTTCCGTTATTTCTGCACAATCAAGTCTTAAAAACTGCGAAGTTGGCTGAAATGCTTCCACTATATTTTGTTTTCCCGAAATACTAATTGAAACAGGAGCAAGTTCGGAACTAAGTACTAACTCGGGTTTTAAGTTAATCACTTGTACAGGCACATTTGAAAAATCTTTACCAATAATCTTTTCGACAATTTTAACCCAGTAGTCTGTTTTTCCCGTACCGACAATATTTAACAGCGATGTTGTATTAACAAGGTTTGTGCGCCCCGAAAAACTCGTGTTACGATTTTCCAGTAAAATAGGCTCAGTGGGCATGCTTTCGATTTTTTCTATAATAGAACGAGGTCCGCGTATCTCAACTGTTGCCGGGTCAACTGTCGTTTCAGAAATTTCAAAACTATGAGCAACCGAACCTTTTAAAACCAAATCAACGGGAACACGCTTTGCCGCACTTTCTTCCAATCGCAATTCTATTGCCGATGGTTCGGTTTTTATGTCAAGTGGCTCTACATTCAACGCACTACCTGTAATACGATTTCTCACAGGCACTTTAAATGTGCCTGGTTTTGTATATGGGCGCAAGTCAAGATATACTTCAATATCATCTTCTCGAATTGATGAAATACTTAATGCATCTCCCCAAAGTGTCACCTTGACAGAACCTGGATATGAAGACGCAGCGACTAATTCCGAAGAACTTTCAATACTAATATTTGCCGAAAAAAATCGTCTGCCAAGTGTACTCCGCCTATAAAATAACAAAATTATAAATGCTACACCTAAACAAATAATCTTAATAGACCAATCTTGTAAAAATTTTTCAGTAAGCGTTTTAATATTAAATTTAGAGGATTTGCTCATTCGTTTTCACCTTCAATATATTCTAGATCTCTTGAAGACGCTTTTATGCCGAGTAATACTTCAAGTCGATTTATAATTAGCTGTGGGTCAAGATCATAATACAACTTACTGTCATACGCCAAACTAAGCGCCCCACTTTCTTCGGAAACAACAAGCACAACAGCATCACTGGTTTCAGCAGTTCCCAACGCTGCACGATGCCTTGTTCCAAAACTCTTTGAAATATCCTGTTGTTCCGAAAGTTTTAACACACAGCCAGCAGACAAAAGCCGTCCGTTTTGCACTACTACGGCACCGTCATGCAATGTAGTATCAAATTCAAATATTGTTTGAAAAAGGCTCGATGTAATATCTGCATTGATACGCGTGCCACTTGCCATGATTTCGGACATATCGCTCTTGCGCGCGAATACAACCAGCATACCCCGTCTCTTAGCTGACATAATAGTTGCGGCATTTACAATAGCATCAATTTGAGAATGCCGAGAACTGCTACCAGGTCTGAGCCATTCCCTTTGCCCCATTTTCATAAATATTTTGCGTAATTCAGGCTGAAACAAAATAACAATACCAATCAAAAGACTCGGAGCGATTGCATTCAAAAGCCATAATACAGTATTTAACCGTAATATAAAAGCAATCGCATAGATAAAGAGCAAAACAAAAATACCACGCAACAGTTGCGCAGCCTGTGTCCGTACCAAAACCTTATATATCAAATAAAAAAGAACTGTTAAAAAAAGAACATCTAAAATGGGTGAAATATATAAGGTATAGACTTGCATAATATTCATACTAGTATTTCAAAAAAACTAGCACTATAATACTCATTTTTATCATTGTTTCAAGGTATAGGGAGAAAAGTATTTTACTATACGACAAAAACTTACTGGAATTTTGTTCAGTTTGTGGTTGCCATATTTCCAAAATACCTAGTAATAAAGGTATACGATGTGGTTACTGGTTGTCCTCACGCGATGGCATACCTTTTTTTCGCCCAAAAATAGTAAAAATACTAGGCAACCCCTAAAAACTTCAGTATTTAGAAGTGTGCACTAATAGTATTATGATTTACGCACACAGGTTTTGAAAACAAGATAGCTGCTCACCTTGTCATGCGACAAGTGGGGCGTAGTAAACTTGACATGCAGACTTGCTTGACAACTGAAGCGCATACAACAGTGGTGAATGTGGTGGTGTAACGATAAACCTAACATGACAAGTTGAATCTTGAGCTGTTTTTGTTTTTATTGAGAATTAATTTTTTATAAAAAAGTTAGATAAACCTAACAAAATACTTGACTAAAATTTTTCTTTTTTGTATAATGTTAGCTATATATAACATAATGAGGGTAGATATATGAGTATTGTAATAATTGGTGGAAACGAATGTATGGAACGGCGATACTGCGATGAATGTAAAAAGCATGGTTTAAAGGCAAAAGTTTTTTGTAAGTCATGTTCAGATATTAAGGGGCGAATGGGAAATCCTGATTTGGTGGTGTTATTTACAAACACGGTGTCTCACAAGTTGGTACACACGGTTTTAAATAATGTGCCTGCGACAACTAATGTCGTTCGCTCGCACACCAGTTCTCTCTCATCGCTTCAAAATATTTTGAAAAACAACGCTGTGTAAGGAGTTTTACTATGAAAAAAATTGCAGTAGTTTATTGGAGCGGAACAGGCAATACAAAAGCTATGGCTGACGCTATCGTTGAAGGTGCTAAATCAGCAGGTTCTGATGTTTCTGTTTTTGGACCGACTGAATTTACAGGCAGCATGGTAGCCGATTTTGACGCTATCGCATTTGGTTGCCCAGCAATGGGGGCGGAAGTGCTCGAAGAAGAAGTGTTTGAACCTATGTTTACATCAGTTGAATCGCACCTTTCAGGCAAACGCATTGCTCTTTTCGGTTCGTACGGTTGGGGCGATGGTCAGTGGATGCGTGATTGGGAAGACCGTTGTAAATCTGCTGGTGCAACATTAATCACAGACAGTGTTATGGCAAACGAAACGCCAAATGATGATGCACTCAGTGATTGCCGAGCACTTGGTTCTGCATTGTAGGAAATAAAACACATGCGTAAAATAGCAATTTACGGCAAAGGTGGAATCGGAAAGAGCACAACGACTTCTCATATTTCTGCTATGCTTTCTGTCATGGGCTACAAGGTAATGCAAGTTGGATGCGATCCCAAAGCCGATTCAACAAAACCGCTTATGGGTGGAAAACGCATTCCAACTGTCCTAGACCAACTCCGTGAAAAAGGCGATGAGCTTGAACTTTCGGATATTGTGTTTGAGGGTTTTGGTGGTGTGCTCTGTGTTGAATCAGGTGGACCAACTCCCGGCATCGGCTGTGCAGGGCGTGGAATTATCTCTGCATTTGAAAAACTTTCAGAACTGAAAGCCTTTGAAACGTATAAACCTGAAATTGTTATTTACGATGTGTTAGGCGATGTTGTTTGTGGCGGTTTTGCAATGCCCATTCGTGAGGGCTATGCTCGAGAAGTCTTTATCGTAACTTCTGGCGAAATGATGGCATTGTACGCCGCCGACAATATTGCCCGTGCAGTAAAAAACTTTGCTTCGCGTGGCTATGCCCATGTTGCAGGCTTAATTCAAAATTCACGCAACATTGAAAACGAAGACCAAATCGTTGACAAAGCGAGCAAAGAAATCGGTGTTGATGTCATTATGCGGATTCCCCGAAGTAATGATATTCAAAAAGGTGAAGACTTAGGCGGAACTATAATACAATATGTTCCCACTTCTGAGCTATATCAAAAATACAAAGAATTGGCCGAACGAGTTTTAAGCCTAAGTATAGACGAACCATAAACTTATTTTAATACACATGACAATTTTCTAAGGAGATGTAAAACCAATTATGAAAAAAAGTCTTTTTATTTTTATTAGCGTTTTTTTATTGTCAAGTTTTTTTTCTTGTACAAAAGATGATGGATATGCAAATGCCGGAAAGGGAGCATTTACATTGTATTATCCTGAATTTATGAAAGACAAAGAGGGAGAAACACTTGTGTTAGATTCCAAGCCTGAACGCATTGTTTGTCTTTCTAATACTGCATTACAGGTTTTAGTAAGGGCAAATGTAAAACCTGTCGCAATTACAAATCTCGTGTCAGGTTCTGCTGAATGGCCTGAATATATTTATGAACTACCACAAATTACTGTGGGGATGAGTGGACTTGACATGGAAAGCATTGTAGCATTAGAACCAGATCTTGTGTTGGTCGGTCATTACCAAAAAGAAACGTACGGAAAACAATTTGTTGATGCAGGTATTCCTGTGTATTATACACAAGAGGGGCCATCGGTAACATACAATGAAACAAAATTAGGTTCTATTGCATTAGCAAAATCATTCGGTGACGAAAGATTAAAAACTGAAATCGAAACTGAATTTAGCAATGTAGAAAAAAGAGCAAGCGATTTTACAAAGTCACACACAAAAGAAAAAATGATGATATTCTTTCATAAGCCTGGCTCGTACTTACAAACAAGCCAAGGCTATTTAGGAAGTATGCTTTCGATGTTGCCTTATGAAAACTTGACAGATAGCATTATTGACCCAAGCATGCGTACCACTCCATCAGATATTGAAACCTGTATTACACAAAATCCTACAATAATTTTTGGAATTAGTCCAGGTATTGCAAGTGGCGAACAAGTACGAGCAATTTTTGAAGAGGTGTTTAATTCGGATAGAGATGTGTGGAACCAAATTGATGCAGTAAAAAATAATAACATTGTGTATTTAGGCACAGAATATATTTCAAGTAAGGGTTTACAAATTATTGACAGTGTACATGCTTTGATTGATATGCTTGAAGGACGCGAAGAAATGTCAAATGGTATCACAATACATTACCCTGAAAATATGCAAAAACTAGGCTACACCGAATCGGTAAAACTTGACAAAATACCAGAGCGTGTTGTTTGTATGAATTCAAGTCCTGTGTTAGCTCTAAATAAACTCGGTGTAAAAATGATTGCTATTCCAAAATCTTCGGTTCTGAGGTGGCCAGATTCGTTAAAGGACGCAGTTCTTTTGAATACTGTAATGAACAGCAACTTTGATATAGAAACTGTTGTTGCACTTGAACCAGATTTAGTTATACTGGGATATACATCGGCTGAAACATACGGCAAGCAATTACAAGATATTGGCATACCTGTTTACTTTGTTGACGCGGGACATACCGTTTCTTATGAATCAATTAAAATGCAAACTGAATGTTTAATCAACGCATTTGGAAAAGGGAGCATTGACGGAAAAGAAATGTTAACTTCTTTTGAGCAATTAGAAAAATCGTTAGCTACTTCAAAAGAAAAACTCAACGGCAAAACCGTTATGGTGTTACAGTCATCTCCACCATCTCATTATATTCAAACATCGGGTGGAACGCTTGGTACAATGGCTGACATGATTGGCTTAACAAATGTGTACTCAAATGATAAAGCATCAATGGTACAAATCGATTATGAGCAAGCATTAGATTTACATCCTGATATTGTGTTAGCAGTTGGAATGAGCCCAACAGGTGAAGGACACAAAACAATAATGGAAGAAGACTTTGACAAAAATCGTGAATATTGGAACGCAATAGAAGCGATTCGCGATGGTAATATTTTGTATTTGCCTATTTATTTTATTTCATCAGCAGGAATAAATGTAGTCGATCACATAAGTGAACTTAATACGCTCGTACTGAACCATTTTGGCAAATAAAACAAACTAAAAAGGTTTAAAAAAACTATAGCAGTAGCTTTGTGTATAAACGGTTGTAAAATAATATGGAAACAAAAAGCAAAACATCTGTAATAAAGACAGGAGCTATTTGGATTATTTTAGTGATGTTAATTGCCCTTGTAGCTTTAGTTGCAATAAATGTTGGAAGTGCAGCGTACAGTGTCAAACAAATTGTCAGTGCACTTTTTAGTAGTGAAAAGTCCACAGTCAAAATTGTTGTAATGAATCTCCGTTTACCGCGAGTAATACTTGCGATGTTAATAGGTTCATCACTGTCAGCATCGGGGGCATTGTTGCAATCGGTTATGAGAAATCCTTTAGCAGATCCTGGTACAATCGGTGTGTCAGCAGGGGCAGGCACAGCGGCAACAACCATTTTACTTTTGTTTCCACACATGACAAATGCTGTTCCGCTTTTTGCTTTTGGCGGAGCGGCACTCGCCTGTGCTTTAATCTATAGCCTTGCATGGAAAGGTGGCGTTGATCCTGTCCGTATTATTCTTTCAGGGGTTGCCGTCAATAGTGTTTTAGGTGCGTACAATGCACTTTTGCAAATGCTTCATTCAGATAGTCTTGAGGGAGTGTTGGCATTTATGAACGGAAGTCTTTCTGGGAGAAACTGGACTCATGTACGCATCGCTATTGTTTACGCAGGCATTGGATTAGTATTATCGCTTTTGTGCATTAAGCACGCAAACACATTGCAATTAGGTGATGAAGTTGCTTCTTCGCTCGGTGTTAATGTAAGTAAAACAAGAATCGTACTGTCAAGTATTTCGGCATTTTTAGCAGCAGCAACTGTTTCTGTTGCAGGCATGATAGGTTTTGTCGGGCTCGTTGTTCCGCATATCAGTAGGATGCTTGTCGGTTCTGATTATAAAAAAATGCTTCCCACATCGCTTTTACTGGGCAGTTTAGTACTGCTCATAGCTGACACGGTGGGAAGAACAGTCGTACCAGGAATGGAAATTCCTGTTGGTATTGTCATGAGCGTGGTCGGGGGACCTTTTTTCCTGTACATGCTTAGAAAAAAAGGAAAAGTAAGTGGACATTAAAACGCAATCGTTACAAATTGGATATGGGGGTAAACCTGTTGTCAACTGTTTAGACATTGAAATTAAGAGAGGAAAAATCACTTCGATTATCGGACCAAACGGAAGTGGAAAATCAACTGTTTTAAAAGCACTCACGCGACTTTTGTCTTTTAAAGAGGGACATATTTTTTTTGACGGAAGAGATATTAAATCATTTGAGTCAAAAGAGTTCGCTCGCTCTGTTGGTGTATTACCACAAATACATTCTGCTCCGCCCGATTTTCAAGTAAAAGAACTTGTCGGATATGGGCGTATTCCGTATCAAAAATGGTACGAAAGAAACAGCGACGAAGACAATGCAATTATTGATTGGGCAATGAAAGCAACTGGTGTTTGGAATTTAAGAGAAAAATCCATACAGTCATGTTCTGGTGGTGAAAGTCAGCGTGTATGGATTGCAACCGTATTAAGTCAAAAACCAGATATTTTGTTTTTAGATGAACCGACAACATATCTTGACATAGCACATCAACTTGAAATGATGCAACTGATAAAAAAATTAAATCGTGAAAACAACATCGGTGTTGTGATGGTCTTACATGATTTAGCACAAGCACTAGAAGTAAGCGATTGGATTGTTGTAATTAAAGATGGTCAAAAATACGATGAAGGTACTCCAGAAAAAGTTATTACTTCAAGAATGATGAAAGATGTTTACGATGTTGACTGTGATATTATTTATGTGGACGGGCGAAAAAAACCTCTCATAGCATATAAAGAATTAGCCTAAAAAAATTTTTTAAGGAGAAAAAATGAACGGTAAAGAATTGTTACAAAGATTAAAAACGCTAAGTCAAATAGAAGATCCTAAAAAGGATATTCATTCGCTTACCTTTGCACAGTTTCCAGGAACACACTGTCCATTAATGGGAGCGGCAATGGCAATTCGCGGAATTAAAAATGCGTGGATGATGATTGTTGGAACTGACGAGTGTGCGTACTATACAAAGCACATGACAATCCATTCTGATGATTGGGGCGGATTACAAGGCCGTTGCGTTTCAGTTGTCATTGACCAACATGATATTACATTCGGTTGTGCAAAAAAAACTGAACAAGCATTTGATGAATTGATGCGTGAATGTAAACCAGATGCTGTATATATTGTGACAACATGTGTTCCAGAAATTATCGGAGATGATTTTGATTCGGTTGCCTACTCGTTGCAAGAAAAATATAACATACCTGTCATGGCGGTACATACCGAGCATTTTAAGTGCAATAATCATTTACCAGGAATTGAGCGAACACTCACCGCAAGTTTTTCGATGATGGAGATGTGCGAAAAAAAGAACAGCGTCAATATTATCGGACAGAGAATGGGCAATTTTAGCGACACTGAAGTGTATAGGGTTTTAAAAAATGCAAACATTGACATTAGTGCAATGATACCATCAGGCATCACGGTTGATGAAATAAAACATGCCCCACAAGCAAGGGTAAATATTGTAGTGCATGAACTGGGGCTTGCATTAGCAAAAAAAATGCAAAGTACATTTAACATACCCTATATTTTATTTGACAAGTTCACACATCCAGATAGAATTGAACAGGCGTATAAAACTTTGTTTGAGTTTTTACAAGTTGATTATCCTGATGAATTAGTTAAACTCAAGGATCGTGCAATAGTTGCTATGACAGAAGCGAAGGACATGTTACAGGGCGTTTCATTTATCTATGGGAATACGCCGTTTCGCTGTTTAGAATCAAACAGTTTTATGTGCGAACTGGGCATGATACCACAGTTAATCCAATGTCATACTATCACAGAAGATGACAATGAGGATATTCACATTATCTTAAAACATGCAGACCCTTACATAACGCAGCCTGCAAACATTGCACCGTTGCAATATATTTATGATGAGTTAAAACCGACGCTTTATCTTGGGCATGAATATGCAATGCGTTTAAGAAAAAAGGGGATAGCCATTGTTCACACCGACAGAGCAGGAAGTATGCTTGGGTTTGAGGTTACAAACTTTTTTATACAACAACTTATCGTTTCGTATCAAGAAGCAATGAACATACAAAAGGAGCTTTCAGCATGAGCTTGACAAGATTTTTACCAACGCCAAGTGACAGAATGGGTATATTGTGGACACTTTTAAACATTGAAGAAAGTGTCATCATCGAATATGGTCCAGCAGGTACTACGCATTATAGCATGGGACTTTTTGGGGAATTGGGGATTGACCAAGAAAACCGACTTTTTACAACACATTTACGCGAAGATGATGTTGTCATGGGAGATACAAGCCGTTTAGAATCGACCATACTTGAAGTAGACCACACCTTTAACCCAAAAGTAATTTTTGTTGTAGCGTCTTCTTCGTCTGCTGTTATCGGAACTGATATTCGTGGCGTATGCACCATGATGCAAGAAAAGGTTAAAGCAAAACTAATTAGTTTTGAAGAAGGCGGATTTCGAGGTGATTATGCCGTTGGGTTAAAACTCACCTATTCTTTGCTTGTTGAATCAATATGTAAAAACGCCAACATAACAGAAGGCAACACGACAAAACAGACAGGAAAAACAAAACGCTATAATATTTTAGGTGCCTCTGCTGGAGCATACCGATGTGCAAGTGATGTGAATGAAATTCTGCGACTTATGCGTGAAGCATTTGACATGACAGTTCATACCAGTTTGTGCTACGATACGAGTGTTACAAAACTAATGAACATAAATGAAGTGGATGTAAACATAGTTTTACGAAACGAAGCACTTGAGGCTGCACGGGAATTAGAAAAAACTTTTGGAACGCCGTACATATATGTTGTTCCATACGGATATGAGAAAACTATCGATTTTTTACAAACGCTTGCAAAAATCTTACAGGTGGTTCCAAACGAAAAAGTACTTGCACGCTTACAAAAAAAGTCAAAACAAACGAGCATGTATAAAATGTACGCTCGAATGTTTAAGCAACACAAAATGCAGGCGTTTTTGTACGGTGAATACGAATCTGTTAAAGGTTTAAGTAATTTTTTACAAGGTTTAGGGTTTACCGTACCGCATACTATATCTTCGCATAACACACATACAATAGAAGAAAAAGATTCAGCAATTACATATTTGCAACACGAAAAAGACAGAATCGATGTACTTAAAAGTTTAGACCACACACTCGTTTTGGCAGATGACACCAGTAGTACATTAGTTGACAAAACAAATACCTATATGCGTATTTCGATGCCGCTTATTTTTGGTTCGCAAGTTGCAAAACATATTCCCATTATTGGAGAGCACGGGGCTGATTTGCTTATTGAAACAATCGATGCGTATTTAAATAGCCTAAAATAGTTTTTCAAAAAATCCCAAAAAAAAGATTGGTTTATCGGGAGAGGGTTTGGCGATTCAGAAGCAACACAAGAAACTGCTTGGCTCACAAGTACTGAACACGGATTTATCGCTACTAGAAGCGGAAATACAGTGTATTATATTTTAAAATAGATGTCTACTTTTGCAAGGCAACTGTCGCTAGTTGCATGTACGGTCTACCGATAGGCAGGCAACAGGCAGGACGGCAATCCAGTCTAATACCGAGTCCAGAAACGGCAGTTTGTAAACCTAATTGATTTTCGTGTTCTCCTACCACGGAAATCAAGTTTTAATATAAACAGTTAATCGCAACTAATTATAGATAAGTGCCAAAAGCTACACATTAAAAATATCAGGTTTGCTTTGATTACATAGGGCATAACTAGGAACTCATTACTTTCAGGCGGGTTCTTTAGGGCTCAAGTTGGCTTTAGTCCTGAATGCCAACTTGCCAGTTGCTTAAATCCATCACGCAACTGGTTAGCATTGCCGCGTTTTAGGAAGGTAAGGGTTCCTAAGGGAAAGTAGCAACAAGCAAACCCG
>JAFTEH010000072.1 GCA_017453745.1 Spirochaetaceae bacterium | reverse complement strand
GGCTCCAATACTCGGCGCACATCTAAAAACTTTTTAAAGTTTGAGTTTTTAGATGTGCCTGTAACTTTTTAGTACTTATCTATAAATTAGCCACGAGTAACTCTTAAACCAGTTGTTTATATTAAAACTTGATTCCCGTAACAAAGCGCATGTATTTTATAAGTTTATAAAACCTCACATTCATACCATAAGGCTATGTTTTTATTTCTTCGCTTTGTATAGAACACAGCCCCCTTGTTATATGAGTAAGACCCTCTTTAAATAAGTCATACTTTGCAAGCGGAAATTCACAGGTATATGTTACCATATCAGAAAAATCAGTTACTATATGTGTCGCTTCCACTTCGCTTAATAGTTTTTTTACTGCATTAAGTTCGGTATACTTAATTTCAAAAAAGACTCGCACTTGTTTTATTTCTTCTATAACAAAGTGTAAACTTTCCGCTTTTTCAATTACGTTTTTGGTGCTTGTGCTGTATGCTTTTACCAGTCCTCCCGTTCCCAGTAAGACACCACCGAACCATCGCGTTACCGTTACTAAAATATGCGAAATATCAGAATTTTTGAGTACCGTTAAAATAGGGCTACCGGCAGTTCCCTGTGGTTCCCCATCATCAGATGCACCGAGTATTTCTTTTTGCTCACCAATAATAAAGGCATGAACGACATGTTTAGCTGTACTATGCTTTTCCTTTTGTGCCTTTATTATTGTGCGCACTTCAGTTTGTGTTTTGACAGGAAAACATTCTGCTAAAAACCGAGAGCGTTTTATTTCAATTTCATCATAGCAGTATTGTAATAGTTTTTTCATACATCTTTCTCATTTTATACTATTGTCCGTACCCATTTTGTTTTATATCGTGCAGTTACATTTAGCCCTTAATACCGAGTCATACGATAATAGATTGTTGTATCTACAGCGCATGAGTGTGCTTCTAAAAACTTAGCGTGTATACTTCTTCGCAATATCCGAAATTGCATGTAAGGCTTGCTCAACCTCAGCCATTGTATTAAAGTATGAAAAGCTAAACCGTACAATGCCTTGTGTTTCGGTATGCAATGCCTTATGCATAAGTGGTGCACAATGCGCACCTGGTCTCGTTGCTATGTCGTAGCGCTCGTCAAGTTCAAAACTAATTTCTCCAGAACTAATATCCAAAATATTCAAAGCAACAATCCCCGTTCCATCTAAATCGCTAGCATATATTTTCACTTGGGGAATTTGTTTGATACCTTGTATAAAATAATTTCGCAAATCTGCTATATGACTTGATACTGAGGTAAGTCCTACTCTAAGTAAAAACTCAACACCACCACGCAAGCCCATAAAACTAGGCACATTCATAGTTCCAACCTCAAACACATCAGGCATTGTACGAGGGTGCTCGGTATCAAAAGAATGAAAGCCAGACCCACCGGAAAAAACGGGCTGAAAAGGAAAATCCCCATGAGCTACAATAACACCAGTTCCCATAGGTCCTAATAGCCCCTTATGCCCCGTAAAACAAAAAATTGAATTTCCAAATGCGGATATATCAATGGGGCTTGTCCCAGCTATTTGTGAAGCATCTACAATGAGAACTAGTTTGTGGCGTTGTGCAAGGCTTGACAAATATTTCAAATTTGTTTTTTGCCCTGTAACATTTGAAGCAGCAGTCACCACTATTGCTTTTGTATCTGCCTGTATTGCCGTATCAAAACGCTTATAGTCCAAGTCGCCGTTACCGTCTAAGCCAATTATCGTAAGATTCAGTCCTGTTTTTTCTAATGCGTACAATGGGCGCAAAACCGAATTATGCTCAAGCACTGTCGTTATAACATGAGCAGAAGAACCTTCAAACAAAGAGCGTAAAACTAAATTAAGAGAAGCTGACGCATTTTGTGTAAGTGCTATGTGACTTGCATCCGAAGCATTACATAATTGCGCAATCGCTTCTCGCGTTTTATATAATTCTTCCAAAGAGCGCAATGCAGATTTATGCGAGCCACGCCCAGGATTTCCGTATAAGCCACTTGACAAACCTTCAAGGACTAAATTTGTAGTTTGTTTAGGTTTTATCAAAGTAGTTGCAGCATTATCAAAGTATATCATAGTGTATCTCCATTTTCCTAACTAAGGGCATCTCTAAAAAACAAATCAATTTCTACAAAGAGATCTGTCAATATCATAGACAAAAAATCTAAACCCCTTTCTGAAAGCGCTAGCCTATCTACCGAATTAATAGCAATAAAACTATTATACTTGTTGATTGTACCTTTTGCGAATTGATCAAGCGAAATTTTAAAACGCTCAAAAAATAATAATTTATCTATACCTTCAGCTAAACGCAAGCCCATAAGAAGATATTCTTTAATACTATCCACAAAAGAAATTGTTTCAAGTTCGTATGGAAAAGGCTCTGAAAAAAAAGCGTCAATATTTGCCTTACACGAAATACGCAATGAAGCTGCTAGAGAAGTATCTACTTCGTGCGCATTTATCCCACCAGTATTATGTAAATTATAGTGTATCGTACCGACAGCGCTCGGACCAACCCCTATATAATTATGCATTTTCCAATATGCTTTATTATGACAGGATTCATACATTTCAGCCAATGCAAAATTTGAAACTTCGTATCGCTTATATCCAGCCTCAAAAAGTATATGCTTCACCATTTCAAAAAGATGCGCTGTCATGTCATTTTCTATATCGCTTTTGTAATCATCGGTGCATAGGGTATAAACAGAAATATGTGGAATCTTATAGGCAATCAATCGCTCAATATCGAAAAGAGCCATTTTTTCGGTTTGGTTTTGGAAACCGAGCATGAGGTCAACAGAAATCGCCACTTCATACTGCGATGCAAGTTCCTGTAATAAAAAGAGGGCTCGTTCAATATCAGCTACATTAGTAATACGATTTTGCTCAGATAAGATTTTTTCAGAAAATGTTTGAACACCAAGCGAAAATCTATTTACACCTGCTTTAATAGCATTATGTAAAAATGAAAGGCTTACGCTTTCAGGATTTAATTCCATAGTAATTTCCGCATCTGGTTTTGCAAATGCAAAAAGAGATGTTCCTAAAAACGAAATATCAAATTCTGAAAGCAAAGAAGGAGTACCTCCTCCAATATAAATAGAAGAAAACCGTTGTATACGAAAATGCATTTTAAACAGGTTCACTGCATCAACGATTCGACGAGCATAGGGAGACGGTTTATCCAAAGATGACGGAGATAAAAACATATTTGTTTGTTTCCCCGTAACCGAAAAAAAATCACAATACGAACACTTTTGTTTACAAAAAGGGATATGTATATAAAGCGCCAGTTCTTCAAACTGAAGAGACGGAAGTATCGAAAATGCTTGAGGCGAAAAAGGTATACATTCCATCAAAAAACATTCCAGTCAGCAAATGGCCAAGTAACAAGTACTGCCTTACCTTCAATATCTTCGATAGAACAGACCCCATTCAAACGAGAATCAAGGGTTGCTTTACGGTTATCGGTCAACAAAAAAAATTCATTTTCTCCAAGTGTAATACGCTGTGAACTTCCAGAAAAAGGCATTTCTCGTTCCCAGTCACTCGGAAGTGAAACAGTTTCAATATCGTACTTTGTCGAGATAACTTCAAATTCTGTCAAAAACGAATCAGCGCTCGCATCTTTTATATAGGCAATGCAGTTGTCAAGATAAATGGTATCACCAGGTAAGCCAAGCACCCTATAAAAGCCACCCTTTGTTAGTGCTTGTTCATCATCTTTGAACGGCAAAACAAATTTGGCTGTTGCCAGAGAAACAACACTATTAGCAAGACGCTGAAATACATTTAAGTTTGTTTTATGCAAGGCTTTTCGGTATACAACATCGCCGCGGTTCAAACTATCGGCATTAAACAGTTTACTTATTGCGACAATATTCCCGGTCGAAAATGAGGGTTCCATAGTATCGGTTTCTATTCTATATGTTTTAAATGCAAAATGGGTAATAAGATGATACAACAAAATAGCCAAAACAAAGATAAAAATAAAAATAATAAAAAACTTTTTTTGTAACTGCTTTTCTGCGTATGAAAAACTTTTTGCCATAGCTCAAAAACCCTTCACTCTTATAGTAGGACAACTCCGACACTACATTAACTGTATCTACACAGAGGTGTATGGCCCTACCTAAAATTATTTTCAAAGGTATATTTTAGTCAATTTTAAAATAAAAACAAGGTCGCCCATCACTATATCATGGAAAGCAATTTTTGCAGGGAGTGTGTTTTCTGCACTCTAATACTAAGGGAAAAGACACCCTTTTGACCGAGCATGAATATTGAAAAAACTTCCATGTTTTTTCAATATTCCGAGAATTAAAAATTGAGAAAATTATATTTTTAATTCTCGCACTTACGCACCGTCTACATCCT
>JAFTEH010000071.1 GCA_017453745.1 Spirochaetaceae bacterium | reverse complement strand
CTTGCGCACCGTCTACATCCGTGTAGATGGGTTTGCTTGCTGGTGCTTTCCCTTAGGAACCCTTTCCTTCCTAAAACGTGGCAATGCTAACCAGTTGCGTAATGGATTTAAGCAACTGGCAAGTTGGCATTTAGGACTTAAGCCAACTTAAAGAACCCGCCTTAGAGTAATAAGTTTCCAGTTATGTTCTATGTAATTTAAACAAATCAGTTGTTCATATTAAAAATCGATTTCTGTGAAAAAAAACTAAAAAGGGCTTGACAAAAAATGCGCATATCAGTATAATGCAAGAGATTTTCGGGCTATTAGCTCAGTAGGTAGAGCAACGCCCTTTTAAGGCGTGGGTCACTGGTTCGAATCCAGTATAGCTCATTTAGGTGAAACGGTGGTTTATTCGGTTTCTGAGATTACGCTTCGTATTAAGGATTTGATTGAAACCACTTTTGATACGGTAACTGTTGAAGGTGAAGTCTCGAACTGTAGACCATCGACAACAGGGCATCTTTATTTTACTCTTAAAGAAAAAATTGGTACAAGTGAAGTCGCTTTGGCGGCGGTGATGTTTAAGGGCAATCTGACTCGTCTTAGTTTTAAACCCGAAAATGGAATGCGAGTGCAGGTGACGGGGGCGCTTTCTGTGTATGCAGAACGCGGAACATATCAGATTGTTGCAACGAGGATAGAACTGGCTGGAGAGGGGGAAATCTTGCGCTTGCTAGAAGAACGCAAGCGACGGCTTGAAGCCGATGGTGTTTTTTCGAGAAAAAGGCGGGCGCTCCCCAGTTTTGTGACGGATATTACGGTGATTACCAGCCCGACTGGTGCCGCTGTTCGAGATATTATAAAAATTGCGAAAAAGCGTAATCCGAAAATCCATATTACGATTTTGCCCGCTGTGGTGCAAGGGGAAAAGGCCGCTGAATCTTTGTTGGCGCAGTTACGGCTTGCAAATAGGTATAAACTTGGTCAACTCATTATAATAGGGCGTGGGGGTGGCTCGCTTGAAGACTTGCTTCCCTTTTCGGATGAAAACCTTGTTCGAGAAATAGCCCAATCTCAGCTGCCGATTATCTCGGCAGTGGGGCATGAAATAGATGTCGCACTTTCGGATTACGCAGCGGATTATCGGGCGGCAACGCCTTCGGAAGCGGCAGAAATAGCAGTTCCGCTTTTGTCTGATCTCGTGTTGGATATACACAACTTGTATGAAAGCATTCTCGAAACTATGCACTTGCGTTTGGAGCGAGCGAAAATGCTTGTTGCTGGACTTTCAAAGGAAAATTTAGATTTGAACTTTCATAAAATTATTCAGCCCATCTTGTTGCGCCTTGATGATGCTCGCACTGCTATACAGGATAGTATGGGGGAGCGCCTTGTTGCTACAAAACATAGGCTCCAGCTAGCACGGCAAGGAATAGAACTGTCAAGTCCTGAAGCGATTTTAAGACGAGGTTTTTCGGTGGTAAAAAAAGAAGACGGAAGTATTGTGCGTAGTGGGGCGCAAGTAAAGTCCGGTGAACGGATTATAATTATACCGCAGGAGCAGCAGTTTTCGGCTTTTGTGGAAAATTCGCATGTACAAGCCGACAAAAAGACAAAACGAAAGGCGAAGCCTATATCGTAAGCAAGATTATAAAAGGACCAAAAGAACGGATTAATGGAGCATGGTATTATTTTGGTGCGCCCCGAAACGAGCGGAAATATTGGTGCTGTGTGCAGGGCAATGGCGACAGCGGGGCTTAAGGATTTAAGTATTGTTGGGGAAAAACATCGGTATAATGAAGATGAGATTCTAAAGTTTGCACTCAAAGCATATTCGATTTGGGAACATGCGCACTTTTTTGCCCCACAGATTGATGGTTTACGAACCGCTTTGTCAAAATATTCATTTGCATGTGGAACAACAAGGCGGACTGGGAAAAAACGAACAAGTTCGATACAGACGATTGCTCAATGTGCTCGCTCTATTGGAGAGCAGCATATAAGGAACGCTGCATTTGTGTTCGGAAATGAAAGAACAGGGCTTATGCGTGAAGAGTTGGCTTTGTGTAATATGTCTGTATATATACCAACATCAAATGATTTTGGCTCCCTTAATCTGTCGCATGCGGTACAGATTGTTTGTTATGAGCTTTTTTTACAAAGTAACAACATGGCTAATGGTAGTGGTGGAACCGATAGTGAGCAAGTGACATTGGAGGAGGTGTTTAGGACTTCGGAAAATATTATTTCATTTTTGAAACTGCGAGGATTTTTTAAGGTTGGAGGTGCCCAAGAAAATGAACAGTTTTTTAATACTATTCTTGCTAAAGCAAACCTAAACCCATTTGAACTATCTCATATTAACCAGATTGTAAAAAAACTCCTTGCAAAAGAGCATAAAGAACAGTAACACATTGTATTGAGGGTATCTAAATCCCCTCCCCGAAAAATCTCCTAAAAATAGCAATCGTGTACCTTTACAAAATCTTAACTTCTTAGTATACTTTCGCTGTAGTTTTAAGAAAACTATTTGATTTTTACTTAAGGGGATTTTTATGAAAAAGAATCGTTTTACTCGTTTGATGAATGTGCTTATTGCACTTTCGCTTGGTTTTGTTTCGTGTGCATCGATAAAAAATGGATTAGCAAAAAATTATGAAACAGTAACTGGGTCTGTAACTGCAATCGAAAAATATGGACATGCTGTGACGGATATTTTGTTTGAGGATATGCAAAAGCAAGGCTATGAACATGGCGATGTTGTAACTGTCATGTATGACAACGGCTACAGTTTTTCTGCACCAATTACAGCAAATTACGATGTAGACCAAGGTGAATTTTTAGTTCGTACAAATTATGCCGACGGATTTATCGCTGCTTGTATTAACTATGGAAAAATGAATGAAGTTGCAAAGATTTCAGTTGGCTCAAAACTTACTATCAGCATGAAAGAAAAGGCAGGTTATCTTGCGTAGTATGAAATCCGAAGTCTTTCACGCACTGATACACGCGAAGATTACAAAAGCGATGTAGTATTTGCAAACTTTAGAGAAACAACTGTTGGAGTGATAAAATCCAAAACGGTATATCGCGGAAGTCATCCGACAAGAAAGGGGTGGGCTCGTGCACCGTATGTTGCAAAACTTTTACAAGAAGCAAAGGTTCAAACAATTATAAACATGTCGGATACAAAAGACGAACTTCAAGCATTTTTAACAACTGAAAATCCTGAATACAGTGCGTATTATAATGAGATTGCAAAAAACGGAAATGTCATTTGTCTTGGGATGAGTGTGGATTTCAAAAGTGATGAGTTTGGGAAAAAACTTGTTGAAGGCCTAAAGTTTGCCGCAAGTCACAGAGGTCCTTATTATTTTCATTGTAACGAGGGGAAAGACCGCACCGGCTTTGTCGGAATTTTGCTTGGTTCGCTCATGGGTGCAAAAAAGTCTGTGATGCTTGACGACTATATGAAAAGCTATGAAAATTTTTATGGTGTAAAAAAAGGAACAAAAAAATACACTGTCATAGCAGAAACAAATTTTGAACCTATGTATGCATATATTTCTGACGGTAAAACAGCACAAGAAGGTGCCAGAAACTATCTTATTAAAAACGGAATGAAAGAATCAGAAATTGATGCGCTCATAGCAAACTTAAAATAATGTTTTAATACCCCTCGAAAATGAATATGAGATGTTTTCGAGGGGCTTTAGGAATATCTTTACCAATTCACTTTTAAAAAACTTTACACACAACTTTTATACAAACGGAGATGAATAACATGACAAAAACTGAAGAAAAAATTTGTATCATTGGCGGTGGTCCTGCTGGTATTGCGATGGCAATGTACCTCGAAAAAAAAGGTTATACAAATTATGTCGTGTATGAAAAATTAGATAGAGTAGGTGGCAAATGTCATTCGCCACGAATAAAAGTAAAGCACGACGGCAAGGAAGAGGAACTCAGTTTTGAAACAGGTGCTATTATGGGCGCAATCACTTATCATGCGGTAAGTGAATTAGAAGAATTTGGTGGCTATTATCACAAAGGTCCAGATTTTAAGGATGACGAGCCCAGTATGCGAAGACAATTTCGTAAGATTAATGGGGAGATTGATTATCCGTTTGACTTAAAGGTACATTTTTCATTTAAAAAATTATTTTCATTGTTAAAACTTAAAAAGCAGATGAAAAAACTCAATATGCTTATGCAGACAAAATATGTCGGCTACGATTGCTATGGGCATATCGGTGTTGCAAAGGGTGAATATTTTGGGCTTTCTAAGGGTGTCGCAGGAATGTGTGGAGCGACAGAGGAAAACGCTTTTCCGAATTATATTAAAGGAAATAATCCCCATCTTAAAGATTTAGCCTTGCCGTTTTCTGAGTTTTGTAAGATGAACGGTGTTGAAGAAGTACAAAGGATTTGGATTGCACCGTTTACATCTTTTGGGTATGGCTATTTTGACGAAATACCTGCTGCTCTTGTTATGAAGTATTTAGATGTTACAACAGCATTAGAATTTGTCAACTCTAAACTGTGGACTTGGCAAGAGGGAACGCAACAGATTTATGAGCATGCAAACAAAAAACTGTTACACCCGGCGGTTTTACAAACAGAGGTGGTAAAAGTAGAACGCCCAGAAGGTAAGGTTCTCGTAACGACAAGAACAAAAACTGGTGAGGAAAAGACAGAAACATTTGATAAGCTGATTATTACGACTCCGCTTGACCATTTTGCAAAATATGCTGATGCCACATCTGAAGAAAAGGAATTGTTTTCTAAGATTATCCATGAACGATATATTAACTATATTGCTACATTTGATGAGGGAAAATCGCCCGTCATCTCTGGCTATCTCGTAGAAAATATGATACCAGAAAGGCTCGGTCATGCAATGGTATATTATCATAGATGGGGACACCTTAAAAACAACTGTCCTGTCGGGGTGTACGCTTTGGCAAATCATACAGGAAGCCCAGATAAAGACTACGATGAAGTTCAAAAAACAATGGACCAAGATATGGCACAGGTCGGCTTTCCTATAAAAGAAAAACTATATCCACAAGAAGTGTATTACTGCCCTCATGTTTCGTCAAAAGATTACGCTGACGGTTGGTATGATAAATTAGAAGCCCTACAAGGAACTAAAAATACTTTCTATGCTGGTGAAATTATTTCATTTGGTGATATGGAAGATACTTGTGCTGCCTCTAAGGATATTGTGACGAGGTTTTTTTAAAATGCACTCGTAGGGAATTGCATAAATGAAAAAGAAAATCTTGACAGTAGCTATTATCGTCTGTATCCTCTTACTTGGGGCGTGGTGGGTGTTTTCTGTTGTCATGTACAACTTGAATATTAACCAACGGTTTGAAACTTATGAGCCACTGATGTTTCAAGTAGAGGATTTTGTAGGGCTTGAACGCATGCGATATACATTTCCGTCAAATAAGGGACAGATGCTTACAGGCTATGTGTACAGTATTGGCAATGACCAACAAAAGCGAGGTATTATTGTGTGTGCTCACGGTCTTGGTGGTGGGCACAACTCGTATATGGATTGTATACATTATTTTGCACAAGCGGGCTATTATGTGTTTGCATACGATGCTACAGGAAACGATGAAAGCGAAGGGAAAGGTGTAGGCGGTTTGCCACAAGGTGTAGTTGACCTTGACCATGCACTTTCATTTATACAATCTTTGCTAGAATATAAAGACTTTCCGATTGGTTTGTTTGGACACAGTTGGGGTGCATATAGCGTGTGTACGGTGTTGACTTTTCATCCTGAGGTAAGGGCTGTCATTGCAGCCTGTGGGAGCAATAGCTCAAGCGATTTGTTTGAGGCAGGCGGTAAGAGGATGGCAGGTGATGGGATTTATGCGATGATGCCTTTTGTCAAGTTGCATGAGCAGGTAACATACAGCAAATATGCTACAAGCACAGCAATGGACGGTTTTGAGGCGAGTAAGGCTCATGTTCTGATAACGAATAGTGCCGACGATGATGTAGTGCCAATTAGTTACGGATATGAGCGGTACTATACGCAGTATAAAGATAATCCACGCTTTACATTTTTACATTTTGACGATAGAGGGCATGGCGATTTTTTTGTTGATCCACTTGACACATACAAAGACGAATTTAATGAAACATTTTATGATTGGCGTGAAACACTTAGCTATGACTATAATGCCAAAGAAAACAAAGAGCGGTTTGAGCAAGATAGGGCAGACTACATACGCAAAAATCTTGACAGAGCAAAATGGGCACATCGCTTAGATGAAAAACTTTTCGAGCAATTTGTGCAATTTTACGATGAGTATGTAAAGCCGTGATGGGTGAGTTGTTTTTTCTTATCCTTTTTTAATTAGTATTCGCCTGGTTTAAGAAGAATCCCTTGAATCAAATTATCGTCTAGGTCTGTGTAAAAATACATCAATGTAATGCCGTCTTCGCGGAAAGATTCGTGTAGTTCATCGTGAAAGTTTTTTACATTTTTTGTCACGGTACTAACTAAAGAATAACGAATGTTTTTCCATTGTTCTTCGGTGCGGTCAGCCTTATGTAAATAAATCGTGTACACAAAAGACATACTTTTTTCTTCAGCGTCAAACAGAACAAGATTCAGTTCGGACATATTGTCAGGGTATTTGTATGGTGTTTCAGAATTAGTAACTTCTACATATTCGTTATAGTAATCTATCTTAGCCTGCGTAAGCCCTTTGGAACTTTTGTTAAGAGTTGTGCACGAGATAAAGGCGAGAGCCATTGCAAGTAGAACAAACATCTTACTTATCGTTTTAGTAGTCGAGGCATTATAAAACCATTTTGTAAAGTTACGCATCAAAGTCTCCTTAAGTGTAATAATTATCTTAAAAATTAAAAAAAGTGTCAAGGTGTATAACATTATTACAAAAAATGGTATAATAAAACCATTGTAAAACGAGTTAAAAGTTGGGTAGCAGTTACAAGGAATGTATTATTAAACTCAAGGAGCATTTAAAATGAAAAAACTCATTTGTATTTTGTGTAGCGTAAGCATGTTGACTTTTTCAGTTTTTGCTGACAAGAGTGCGTTTTACGAAAACGGCAAGGTAATAGATACGATGTTTGTCAATGCAGAACTTGGTTTAAGGATACGCGATTATCCCTCTCTTAAGTCGAATAAGATTTGTCTACTTGCACATAGAATGGCTGTCAAGATTGTAGCAATCGGGAAAGAAGAAACCATTGACGGCATGACGGCTCCTTGGGTTGAAATTGTGCTACCTAGGTATAAATGGAAATCTCTCGATCCTGAATATGGCTGGGTTTTTGGGGGATACCTTAGTCAAACACAACCTGCATTTATAAAGCCTGAAACGGCACAAGAACTTGAAAGGTATCTTTCTTCGGTTGGGGCATGGAATGAATATGCGAACGATGAAACAAAACGGTATGCGCTTTGTTTTCAGGAAAATCACGGCTTTTATCGTGGTATACTAGATACAGATATTGGAGAATCAGGAAGTTGGAAAGCTATTTCAAAAGACACGGTACAGTTTAAAACTATGTATGTAATCCACGAAGACATAGATGATCATGTTTGGTCATTGACATTTACTTTTTTTGAAGACGGTAATTTTTATTATACATCTGGTCGAGACAAGGTGTACTGTTACCCATGCGTCGATTATCCATATTTCCCTGCGATTTATACTATTGGAAAATACGGAAATGCCTTAGAAGAATGTGAGGCAAAAGATTACATCGGGGACGCTGACTGGTATATAAAATACGGAATTTCTGCAAAAGGCACACAGTTTGAAGAGCAATACCGAAAATACTGGGACCCGATTATGAGACAACGCCAACGGAAAGCGGACACAATGAAATAAGAAAGAAACAACGGCTCTACGATTCATTTACCAGTTTGCCTGAAATGTGTTCAAGCGTCAGTTCAAGGCATTGCACTCTTGACAGCGATGAGTTTAACTCTTTTTCAAGATAGGCCTGGTCATCGGTAAACTTTCGGGTAATCTCGCTACAGATGAGTTTTGACTTTTCTGTATTGTCAAGTAGCCTTATTTTGCCAAAAACAATGACACTTTTAATATTCAAAGCCCACTCACCTAATTTTTGGTAGCCTTCATCGTAAACGCAAAAACACGCTTTGTCGCAAGCCTTAATAGCGTCTATCTTGTGCCCCTCTTTCGCCCCATGAAAATAAATCTTGTTATCAGTTTCACAGTACCAGTGGTTTATCGGTAGAGCATAAGGATAGCCTGTATCGCCTATGAGTGAAAGCACACCGCGCTTTGTACTTTTTAGTATCGCGATACATTCCGTTTTGTCAAGTTGCTGTTTCCATCTTCGCATTTCCCGAAACATCGTCTTCTCCTTATCGATTTTATTATACCAAAAGAGCGAGTATTATTCAATGACTTGACGGTATGACTTGGGGTTGAGCAGTGGATTAACTAAACCTTATTTTGTTAAATAAAGGGAACCTCTAAAAACGCATCGAGATGCTTCGCTGCCCTGTCACAGTTTTTAGAGGGGGTCTTTAAAAACGCGAGTATTTGGAGCCTTGTAATTTCAAGGCTTCAAATACTACACTTCATAAAGACTTTTTAAATTTTGAGTTTTTAGAAGTGCCCTAAAGTCTAGTAGCATAAAATCAACTAAGACCGCACCGTCATATTTACTTAGAAAACCGAGTCAAGTAAAACGAGTCGTATAAGTATGCTGTTAAACTATGCCCAACTTGAATCGAACCTATTTAAAACCGCTTGTCATGGATATATTAGTTCCTCATTTTATCTTGAAGAAATTTCACAATGGTTTGAATATTTTTTCCATTTTCTTGCATTAAAAAATCAACAACCAATTCAATAATTTCGATTCGAGTTTTATTTCGTTGTCTTAGTTCATTATCGATTCGTTTGTAAAATTTTTTCGCATTAAAATCATTTTCATAATCACCAGAATTTTGATATTCTTGTGTTATTTCCGATAAACTTTTTTGCTGAAAAATATAATCGTTTAAGAAATGAAATAATTCCTTGTTGACATTATCTATTAAATTCTTTTTAAAATACTTTTCTAAACTTTCAATTGGTAAAAAGTTAATCGGAATATTGTTTTTTATTTGGTTTTTAGAAATATATTTATTTGTTTCTTCTTTTACATCACCATCGAGAATAATTATGATTTTTGCAATTTTACCAACTAGATTACTATTAATAACTTCATTCCCTAAGTCTATTACATTTTGATACCCACCTGCCGGTAAGACATGTACCAATCGGTTTCCCAGTAGGGAATATTTTCTTAAAATTTGGCTTACGATACCTCTAGCTAAATCATCTTCAACAAGTATAATGTAATCATATCCTGTTTGATCATAGAGTATTCTTGTAGCATAAGCAGGGTAACATGGATTTATAACTTCAAGACTGTTGTCTATATGCCTATTGAGAAAAAAGATATTATCTGGCTTGATTGAGCCTATTATCTCAATGGAATGTGTAGAAAAATATATACCATAATTATATTTATCGGATTCTTCTTTTAAAAAAGCAACCAATCGTTTTAAAGATGATGGATGCAAAGCTAATTCGATTTCGTCCAATAAAATGAGACATGGTTCTGAGAAATCTGTTCTTTCTGTATTGCGTAACAATAAAGAATTAAGGATACTAATTAAAAGATTTTCCCCTGTTGACATGTGAAATTGACTTATGAGTTTTCCCTTTTTTTCGTAAAAGAATAAATCGCCGTTAATATAAATTTTTTTACTACGCAAGGTGTTTGATGAAGCTTTGAAAATTTTTTCATAAAAATTTCGATTATTATGTAAAATATAACCTAAATTATGAAGAATATAATCGTCTGCTTTTGTCAATACAGCATTGTCGATATATTCAAGTTTTCTTAAGTTGCTGTAATTTGTTGTTCGGAATCTATTTCCATAGATGACGCTTCCTTCATAAAAACCTTTAATTTTAAATTTTCCATTGATTTTTGAATACCACTTTCCTGATGAATCTTTTGCATAAAACTTTTCTCCTGAATCAATTTTGAAAGATATTTTTGAATCTGTTTCGGTTTTTCCAAAATAATCAACCATCGTCATATTATAAAAAGAACTTGACGCACATGTTATAACGGTGCTTTTAGCAGAGCCATTTTCACCAGTTATAGCATATAGGCCTTTATCTAATGGTAATGATAAACTTAATGTATCGATAGCTTTGATTTTTGAAATGTGCATGTTTAAATTCATTTCTTACCCCCTTTTCTTTACAGCGTAATGAACTTACGACTATGATAATTCCCTCCGTGTTTGTCAATGCTATTTTATACTGCAAAACTGTCAATATAAAATCATACGCACTCGTCATGCATAGTCGTATTATATCATCTCTTATCAATATTGTCAAGGTTTTATATTGAATTATATTAAGCTTAACTCAAAATACCGTATATGTGAAATTTCAAAATCATGCCTACCAAAGAACTGTACGAAACTTATAACTTTCTTAAATAAAGTATGTCTTTCTGTCCATGAAATTTCAGAAAAACCTGACTTGACGGTTTTAGATATTCCCGTTACAATAACCTAATGCACTGTGTCAAGGCTAAAGGGATACTATCTTCAAAGAATGGAATTAATATTTATCGTGGATGTGTGCATGGTTGTATTTATTGCGATTCACGCAGTGCTTGCTATCGAATGTCGCACGATTTTGAAGATATTGAAGTAAAAGAAAATGCAGTTGAGTTATTAGAAAGTGCTTTAAAACGAAAACAAAAAAAATGCATGATTGGAACCGGCTCGATGACTGACCCGTATATTCCTCTTGAAAGGGAACTTGAATTTATGCGAAAAGTTTTAGCGTTGATTGAGCGTTATGGCTTTGGATTTACGCTTATAACAAAGTCTGATTTGGTCTTGCGTGATATTGATTTATTGCAAGCGATAAACAAAAAAACAAAATGCGTTGTGCAAATGACACTAACGACTTATGATGAAACTTTGTGTAAAAAACTTGAACCGAATGTCTGTACGACGCATAGGCGCTTTGAGGTTTTAAAGGAGCTACACCGTTTAGGGATCCCGACTGTTGTGTGGCTTTGTCCTATCTTGCCGTTTATCAACGATACCAAAGAAAACGTAGAGGGTATTTTAAACTATTGTATTGAAGCTAAAGTCTATGGTATTATTTGTTTTGGAATGGGGCTAACGCTTCGTGAGGGGAACCGGGAATATTTTTTTAAGAAACTTGACAAGTTATACCCTATCTTAAAGATAAAATACTTAAAAGAATATGGAAAGAATTATTTTATTACGAGCAAACGAAACAGCGAGTTGATGAACATATTTCATGAAATGTGCGAAGCAAATGGTATTATCCATAACAACGAAGAAATTTTTAAATATCTTAATACATTTGAAACAAAAGAAAATCCAGTTCAGTTAGATTTATGGTGATAAGAAGTGAGAGGTTCGGGAATGCGGTCTAAAAATGTGTTTTGTCTTGATTAAGCTATCAAAAATACCCCTCTATAAATTTTTGTGCAGATTTGTTATAATGTACATCATGCAAAACACAATTTTTTCGAACCTCACTCATCAGTATACCTATAATTTTTTAGTTTTTTGTTAACCGCCGTTAGAGCCTATGACAAGGCGGACATGTACGCTTCTAGAAATAGCGGACTAATCATTATCGTCGCATAGCGCAAGATTAAAATAAACTAGTCTACTACGACCGATCTTACCACGCGGAAGCCTACTGCCCAGTGGCGATAGTAAGAGGGATCACTCGATATGCGGTAAACTTTACAGAGGTGGTCCTCATCGCCCCAATAACTCCCATGTACCATACGGTCGAAGGAATATGGTATATATGGTCCTGTTGGATCAGTTGCGGTCTTCCTATACTCACCTGCACCACCCCAATCCCAGCATCATTCCAGTACATTACCACCCATATCATACAAACCATATCCATTCGGTTGCTTTTTTTTGACCTCATGCGTTCGGTTTTCACTATTTCTTCCATACCAGGCGTAAGCATCTAATTTATTCACGCTCACAGTTCCAGGATACACATCGCCTGTCAAACCACCACGAGCAGCAATCTCCCATTCTGCAGCAGTTGGAAGCCTGTACCCATTTTTGCAAAAATCGCATGTGACAAGATTCCACTTGTTATCATAGTTCGTTGGAACATCTTCGTATTTCAATGTCGAAAAATTAACCCCCTCAACAGTATAGCATGGCTCTAAGCCTTCTTTAATACTAAGTTTGTTACAGTAAACTATTGCATCATACCAACTTACCCTCTCTACAGGGCGTAACTCTTGTGTTTCGACTAGGGTAACTTTCTTGCCCTCATCATCACCTTGGAAATAACTTGGGTTATTGCTCATAATCGTTTGCCATTCACTTTGTGTCACTTCGTGATTGCATATCTGAAAAGCCCTAGTCAGCGTTACGAAGTACGGATCATAATAAGATGTAGGGAACAGAATCCCACTGGTACGCACGTACCCTAGCTCCATAGTTCCAGCACTGATTTCAACAAAGTTGGTCCCTGCTATTTGTGTAGCAACGGGCTTTTCGCTATCCATGCTATCCACGATATGTGAGCAGGATAGTAGCGACATCATACCGAGCGTCACAAATATAAAAAAAATACGCTTCATACTATATTGAATGGGCAATTATTAAAATAGTTACAAAAACGGTAGATGCTATTTCTTAAAGAAAAAGAAATTAAGAAATCCTAGTGCCGTATCGGTAATCATGCAATGGTAAAAGTAGTATTGCTCAAGGTGAACGAACTTTTATGTGGCTTGAAAAATCATTAGCTTGCAAAGATTTTCTTCTATAAAACTTAACAATTAATGAATATAAAAACAACTATTCTTGCATACCATTCTATCAAATCATATTCGCATACAAGCAGACACAGAATTTTTTCGGATAGTTTTATTTATGCATCATTTTTTTTCGTCTTTAAATAATGTTTCGCCTTTTACGAGCCATGATATACCAAAAGCAACAAGGCAGATACTTTCGAGCACAAATACAATACCTATAAATGGTATAAGACTTGGAACGAGCATGACAATTAATAACAATATCATCATTGCAAGAATGACACAGCCACATATAATATAGATAATATTTCTTTTCTTTTTATTCGCTGTCGGTGGCTTTGTTTTGTCTGTCAGTGTAAATATAAATATCGAGTTGACTGCTAACAACAAAAAGAAAATTATTGCACATATCAGATGTATAATATTTGAAATATTCGATGGTAATTGAAATATTCCGGTTTTTATAAGTATGTTATCTGGAGGCGTACAGGGAAAGGCTGCAACACCGATACCTGCTATACCTGTTGCTGTCGAAATTACAATATCTATGGTTTCGTATCCTTTGTATGTCATTAAAAATAGTCCAACCGCAACGAGTAAACCTACAAAAAAATCTCTTGCATTCGTATAGTAATATGCACTGATTGAGGGCTGTAACGGTGTAGACGCAAATAAAATACCATTAAGATAGCATACGAGCGGTAGCAATATGCCAAATATCCCAATAACACGCCGTAAATTTTTATATGATATGACAGGGCTTACATTTTTTGATCGTAACAACATCGTATCTCCTTAGAAAATTATGTATTGTTATTATACATTATTGCAACGGTTTTGGGAAGTACAAAAAAATAACAGGGTATTGACAGTACTCGCATACACAAGCGGTCTCGCATTTCTCACTTCTCTTATCATCAATCACCGCACCAACTCGCATATCAAGCGATTAAACCTGCTCGCAAATACTGGAGGAATATTGTGTCTAGCCTTTTCCCAAATTTCATACCGGCAGTGTGGATTGAGCTCAGCTATCTGCTTTACACTTGAAATAATTTCCTCTTGCTCCTTGCTACCTGCCAATGCGACAATGGGAAAAGAAATGTGCGAAAATTTTGGAAGCGTTTCAAGCGTAATGCCGTTATTCACTGCTCGCTGAATAGTTTCTGTCTTGACAAGTTGCATGTGCTTGACAAATTCTTTTCGCTTGCTACTCGGAAGTCCATTCATCATTCCGATAAGCGAGCAAAGCCATTTTTTCTTTAATGCGGTAAGTTGTTTCATATTTATGTTTGTCGCTTCCGCGAGTAAAGGTTCTATTCAATGCAACAAGGAGCAAAACATCAGTTTTGGGACTTGTTGCATTGCGTGCGCATAATGCGCACATTTTAATAAAGCGAGTTTCTTTATTGCAAGTAAGTTCAAGGAAGAAACTCGGCGTTTAAAAACGGCACGCCTATTTCAGTGCTGTTTTTAAACCTTCAGTTTTCCCCACCAACCAAGGACTAACAACAATAGGCAATCTCTAAAAACTCACTTTCATGAATTTTTAGAGATTGCCGTCGAGTTTTTTGCCTTGAAATTGCAAGGCAAAAAACATCGCATTTTCAAAGTTACCTCGAAAAACTGATGTTTTTCGAGGTGCCCTAATAGCAGAATAAAAAAGATGCAGATACTCTGAAATGAGTTTACAGGCAAGTTGTGCTCCAAGCGAAAAGCCTACTAAAAAAACTTTTTTGTCAAGACCTTGTATGAAATCCGCCAACTCACTCACACAAGTTTCAGTATCAAATGTTCTGTCTGATTCATCGCCAAAACCCATAATATGTGGCACAATTATATGAAACCGATTTGACAAAACATATTGCCTTCCAAAACAATGTACAAAGTTCGCACCGTGTAACATCAGTATTGTTTTGTCATGCTCTTTTCCGTATTCTTCTATTTTCATGTTGGTTATTATATGTCATTTAAACCGTAGTGTCAAGTCGATAAAGATATACTCTTTATTAAAGGACATGCAAAATAAAGGTTTTGGTAAAACGCTTTTAGACTTTGTTGAAAACTTAGTTTTTGAAAAGCAAGGGTCCCTTATTTTAGTAAAATCACTAAAGATGTATGAATGGGTAACTAACTTTTATATTAAATGTGGTTATAAAATAATTACAAGTGCTGACGAAATACCCGAAGCAAAAACTTATTTACCTGTAGAAACTTGGGAATATTTACTAGGAAAAACTTTTTAAAAACCACCGCATCCAGAGCATTCTTTTTTCTTTTGAGTTCCTGCTTATTTTTTTGTGTGAGATTTTTACTTGGTTCATCATTTTTTCTGATAAGATGTAACATGATTTAATGCACCGACTTTACTTTTATCATCGAAATCGTTACAATAGCACTGTTCTTAGTCGAAAATGCGTCAACACATCGGAGGTTTGATAATGAGTAATGTTATTTTATTAAACGGTAGCCCGCATCAGTCAGGTTGTACGGCGACGGCTCTTGACGAAATGATAACCGTTTTTGAAAGCGAAGGCATTGAAACTGAACTCATTCAAGTAGGTTCAAAAGACATTCGTGGCTGCATAGCCTGCAACCACTGTCACAAAACTGCTAAATGCGTATTTGATGACCTTGTCAACGAAGTTGCTCCAAAGTTTGAGGCTGCTGATGCCCTCGTTATCGCAAGTCCTGTTTACTATGCTTCACCCAATGGCACCATCCTTTCATTTATGGATAGGCTTTTTTACAGTACCCATTTTTCTAAGCACATGAAAGTCGGAGCGTCTGTGGTGAGTTGTAGGCGAGGTGGTAATACTGCAAGTTTTGATGTACTCAATAAGTATTTTACCATAAGTGGCATGCCAATAGCCTCTTCAACATACTGGAACCAAGTACACGGCTTTACAGCAGAAGATGTAAAAAAAGATGCTGAGGGGCTTCAGACTATGCGAAACCTTGCACGCAACATGAGTTTTATGATTAAAGCCCTCGCAGATGCAAAAGCAAAATACGGCTATCCTAAAGTTGAACGCAGCCAGTTTACCAGTTTCCCTGACGGCAAGTAGTGAGCGAAAAGCACATAAAAAAAGATACGAAAAAGAGCCTATAAAAATGGTGAGAAAACCGGATTTCTGGGCTAGTGGGTAAGTATAATCTTTAAAATTTTTTTGTTTTTTGATATAATGTGACTATGTCGATTTTTGATGAAAAATTACATATAGCAAAATCTCTTGTGTCTCAAAAAATTGAAACTAAAATTTTTTTAATATTTTGTTTGAGATGAATCGCTATTTTGATAAGAACTTTGTCGAAGCCTTGCATATATTTAATTTGCACTTAAATCAAAACGAAAGAAATAATTTACGGAAATATTATTATTATGGAATTACTGATTACCTTAAGTCGACTAAACTTACACCTTTTCCACAATACCAAGCAACTGAAACGGATAAACTTAATGTATTAAACTCTTTTATTTTACGCTGTAAGACCTACCGTTCAGAGCAAATTATTAACTCTGTTTTAGAGCGTCATTCACATACAAAGTCTCAGGTTTTACAAGACAACACAAGCGAGTGGCTAAACTATTTTAACTTAAAGCGTAAATCACAATCTGAATTTTCACTTTTTATCTATGATTATACTCAAGATAATTTTGTAGAGGATAATTATTCTTGCCAAAATATTTTTAAAACTATAGCAGATATTTATGATAGATTAGAAAACTATCGTTATTTTATTTTTAAATTGCATGGAAAACTTTTTAATAAACAAAATCATGATGTAACTTGGAAAGTCTTGTACAAGATTGGAATTTATTGTGAAAATTTTATTCAATACAAAGATAAATTTTTCCCTTTTAAGCAAGAAAAACAAATTCAAAAATTAACTTTATTTTTAAATGAGCGATTTAAAAATAATGATAATGAAAAACTGGCTTTAGATTTTTATTCGACTATTTCCACTGGTTTTAAGTTCGAAGATTGCTTAATAAGTGAAAATCAAGATGATATTATTCTCACTTTTCAAAAAATAAAACTTGATTTAAATCCAGTTCCTTGTCCAGCATGTATGTCAACAATTCAAAATGGTAATTCATTTCCTGAAATGTTTTTGAGAAGTTATGAATGTAAAAATCCAAGTTGTAGTGAGCGAAGTAAATCAGGGCGTGGTAAAAGATTTGATGAATACAGTACATATAGGTATTTTAAATTGTGCGAAAACAAAAAAGAAAATAAAATATCTGAAACGCTTTATTCAAAGTGGCGGCGAGATATTTTTTCTATTTCTAATGATATTTACGAAATGCTTATATCATATTATGCTTATGATAATGAAACAATTTGTATTTCAAAAAAACTAGATATAAAAAATAAAAATGAGCGAAGAGTTGTTTACTATAAAGCCTCTAACAATGTTAAACATAATATTGATTTTGAAAAAGCACCAATAGTAATTTTGTTTTCTAAAATTGCTCAGTTAATTGATAATGAGATAAAGCTATTAACGACTGACTTCACGCGTAGGAAATTAGAAAATGATATTGAAATTTTAAATGAAAACTCGACTGAAAATATTTTCCTGTATGCACAAAACCAAATAGGTGCTGCAATAACTTCACCGCCATACTATAATGCTCGTGAATATTCACAGTGGTCAAATATGCTTATGTATTTTATTGATATGCAAAAAAATGCAAGTGGCGTACATCATGCACTGTGTGATGGTGGATATTATTTGTATAACATCGGCGATATTGTCAATGCTGATAATGTGTATGTTGAATCAAACATGTCTAAGAAAAGATTGCAGTTGGGTTTTTTATCTTGTTTGATTTTTGAAAAATCTGGATTTAATCTTGTTGGTAATATTATTTGGGATAAAGGTGAAGTGCAATCAAAACGAAATTCTACTATGAACCGAAATACCGGGTATGTAAAATGTATAAATTGCTATGAACATATTTTTATCTTCAAAAAAGGTATTGAAACAAAAGTATTAAGTGATGTAAAAAAAATTACACCAGTGATAAAAATTAACTGTAATGGTGAAAACACATATAAGCACACCGCTCCATATCCCTATGAGCTTGTAGATATACTTAAACCTTTTGTAAGAAAAAATCGCTATGTGCTCGACCCCTTTTTAGGTTCTGGTACAACATTAGTTTGGTGTAAAAAAAACAAACTTAAAGGCTTAGGTTTTGAACTAAATAAAACATATTTTGAACTTGCAAAAGAAAATATAAATAAGGAAGAAGAATTAACATCGTTTGGATAGGTTATGTCAGATATTGAAGAAAAGAAAAAACAAGTTATCGGTCTTTATGGTGAAATGCGACTTTCTATGGAACTTCATGAATTAGGTTGGCAGGTGCATAGAGCCTATATTGATGAGGGAATTGATTTTGTAATTACAAAATACTATTGCCCGAAATGCAAAAAGTTTAGCAACCAATGGATTCGCTATGCTATGTATAATGGCAAAAATACAAAATGTGTTACAAATCTCTGTGAACATTGCAAAGAAACCGAGCTACAAGTTATTTCTCGTTACTTACAAGTTAAAACATCAGAGGGAATTGCTACTCACAAAACTGAAGTGCGAACTTTTAGCTTTCATCCAAAAATCCGTTATAACATGGGTGATAAAGTCTTTTATATTTGGATTGCTGTTTTCGATAAGCCTCATGAGAAACTTTGCCATTTTTATATACTTAATACTAAAGATGTATCGAAATTTGACAATATCAATCTTGACACATATCAAATTACCGATAATCAAAAAACGAGTTTAACTATTAACGAACATGGTGAAGTGCTAAACAAAGGCAAAAATTACGATTACTCTTGTTTTAATAATCGATTTTATAATGACTGGAACGCTTTAGAATAGCATATTCCTCTACAATCTGAAAAACACGGATCTTAAAACCAAAACCACGACACTTTTCCCACAAGATGTTGACTTGGAATTAGAACTTATGGAACTGTGTACAAAAGACCGATAGTCGTTGTTAAGCACAGACAAGGTTATCTCGTCTAGTTAGTGACAAACTCTAGTCGCTAAGCACAAGTTTCAACATACTATTGTTTTTCACGACGAGGTAAGTTGCCCCGTTGAAATGAGACGACCATTTTTCCTACTAAACAGCAAAAGATCTGAACTACGAATTGAAAAACGAATATGCTCACCAAGTTGGTACACAATTCCACCAAAACAAACGCCAGTTAAAAGCCACTCACCTACCCGAATACGTACGGTAGTTTCCATTCCAGTCGGCATAGCCGAGTATACTTCCCCCTCAAAATCTCCATCAGGACAAACATCAATGCACTCAGGTCTAACCGCTAAAAGTACATCTGAATCAGTTAAATGTCCTACATCAGGTTGTTCTTCAAAATCATTCACCCGGGCGATGTGATATCGAAAGACTTTATCTTTATTCATTTTTTCGACAAACCCTTTTTTGCCACGAGCCTTTGCCTGTTCTTGTCGCTCAGTTTCATCAAGTTCATCTGCCTGATGTTGCCAATCGCTAAGACTAAAAGATTTTTCAGGAACAAAAAAAGCCTGTAATGCACCATTCATCATTTTAAGTCGTATACGATTATTCTCCTGTAAACCAACTGCTTCAATAAAGTTAATAGAAGGATTACCCACAAAATCTGCCGTAAAGGTATTTACAGGACGATTATATACTGAAAGTGGTTTATCATACTGTTGAAGTTTGCCATTATCCAAAAGGCATATTTGTGTTGCAAGCGTCATCGCTTCCATTTGATCATGAGTTACGTACACAAATGTACTTTTTGTATCAAGATGTAAGCGTTGTAATTCCGAGCGCATTTCTAGCCTAAGTTTTGCATCCAAGTTTGAAAGTGGCTCATCCATAAGTAGAACCTGTGGTTCAGGTGCAAGTGTTCGAGCAATAGCCACGCGTTGCTGCTGACCCCCAGACAATTCCGCAGGATAGCGATCCATAAACATACCGATTTTTACGATTTTTGCAACACGTCGTACCGCAAGATCAATCTCTTCTTTGGTAAGTTTTCGCACAGATGTAATAGGCACTCCGTCTTTCATAACAGTTCCATCTTCACATATACTGCAACTTAAGTCTTTGTATTGCTGTTCTATTTCCTTTTGATTTGACTTAAGTGAAGCAATGAGCGTTTGTGAAAATTCATGTATCGACGGCACTGACAAAAGTTTCCAATCCCACATTGTCTTTGCCATATCTTGTGAAATATCATACCTATCAATCAAACGTAAAATAGCTCTTTGTTTATCAGGTAAACCTTTTTTGTCTTTGCTTTCACGAATACAAGAAACAATTTCATCAGGTGTACACAACGCCTGAATAAAAATAGCATTTCGTCGATATGTCATATCAATTTGTGGAAATGATTCCTTAATATGTGCAAGTCCAAAGGCAATATTTTGGTACACAGTCATATTCGGCCAGAGTGCATAGTTTTGAAATAAAAAACCCACTCGTCGCTTATTTGGCGGTATGTTTATACCTTTTTCTGAATCAAAAACAACAGAATCTCCAATAGTAATACGCCCAGATGTTGGTGTTTCTAAGCCAGCAATCATACGTAAAGTTGTCGTTTTACCACAACCAGATGGACCAAGCAAGGTAACAAAGGCGTTATCCTCAATCACAAGGCTAAGATCATCAACAGCATAAAACGCATCGTAACGTTTTGTAACATGAGTTAATTCAATTTTTGGCATAACTATCCTCCTATTCCTTTGTCTAAACTAGCTCCTGTTAGCTTATTGACAATGCCATTGCAAATTAAAATTGTAATAATCAATATAAGGTTAATGCCACTGGAAAAGGCATACAATCCCATTTCGTCAAAATAGTCCAATGTTGTCGATAACACAAATCCCTGTACACAGAGCAACATAAACAAACTCAATTCTCGAAGACAAGTCATAAAAGGTAAAAGATACCCACTGATAATGGACGATTTTTGAATGGGAATAATAATATGTGTCATTCGCTTTATCCATGGTACATTCTGAATAATCGCTGCTTCTTCTATTTCGTTAGAAAGTTGTAACATAGAATTCAAAGAACTGCGCGATGCAAATGGAATATATTTTACAGTACCTGCAATAATGAGTAACGTGTAAGTATTGTACAAGTTAAGACGTTGAGTAGAAAAAAGTATAAAAAACGCAACGCCAACAGCAATTGAGGGCATAAGATATGGTAAAAAAGCAACCGAATTCACATAATGAGCCCAACGACTCCGCCGTTGTTTCGCTACAGCATACCCGATCAGCATACCAATAGTACCAGCTAATAAGGCACAGGCAATGCTTGTCAATATCGTACCCTTGAATGCACGCCAGATTGTCTCGTTAAAAAGAATTCCTTGCTGGCCATACATACCATTTTCGGTAACATTCTCTGAGGTAAGCCACCACTTTGTTGTCAAATTAGATGGATCGCCTGTATACAAAAAAGAATAATCACCAGGATTCGGTAAAAACGTTTCAATCGCAAAGGATATAATTGGGAAAATATTGGTAAAAAAAGTCAATATGACCAGCACGAAAGCCAGTACATACCTAAGTGCTTTAAGATTAATTTTTGAAATCTGTGAAGACTTACCCGTAACGGTTGTGTAATTTTTTCGACTTCGTAAACTGAGTTGATTTAAAAGCATTACAGCAACTCCGAAAATCATCATTATCACAGCCAAAATACTTGCCTGTCCAGTACGATTTGCATTCATAGAAATATACTGCGTGGAAAGTGTTGTATAATTCATGTAATGTGGTACAGGATATGAACCCATAGCAGAACCAAATACTAATAGTATAGTTGACAATATCGCGGGTTTAATCATGGGTATTGTTATCCGCGTCAATATACGCCATTTTGGTGTATCTAAAATAGTTGCGGCCTCTTCAAGATTTGCATCCATATTTCTGAAAATAGATCCAATTAAAATATACGCAAAAGGCGCATAGTGAAGACCAAGTACCATGATGCTTGGAAAAAGACCTTGGCACCACCATACTGGCATATGAATACCAAACAAAGAAGCTAAAAGCCCATTACGTGTATGGGTTACTGCGTTTGAATGAAACAAATTTTGCCAAACAACCGCAAGTGTCCATTGAGGCATAATATAAGGAAAAATAAAAACAGAACTTAACCAACCTTTCCAAGCAAGATTTGTTCGAGTGACCAAAAATGCAAATACACCGCCAAATAGAATGGAAACGACACATGCACCGACAGACATCAACAGGGTATGTAAAAGAGGCATCCATAGAAGTCTCCGTGATAATGAGCCGGTAAATAAGTCAATGTAGTTTATCAGACTGTAGCCTGAATTCTTTCCAGTCAAATGTGCGTCAATAGTACCAGCATGAATTTGAAAGGTATCACCTAAAATTGCCACCATCGGTGCTACAGTCGTCACTGTAAGTAAAATACCAAATAATACAAGAATAACATTGTATGGTTTAGAAAAAAAAGTCTTTAGCCTATTTTGAACATGAATACTTTGATTCACAACATGTACTCCTTGAGATAGCCATTGAAAAAGAGTAACATACATTCTAGATATGAGGAGATATTTGAACTCCCCATATCTAAAATGAACGAGCGTAAATTAGCGTCCGCTATATTTTGTTAGCATTTCAATCCAACTACCAACTGTAAACGATACAGAGTTGCAATAGGCGGGGTCTTCCAATACCAATTGACCATCTTTTGTCCACCAGTCATAGCCAGCATCATTTTTTGCTGGAAAAACATTCGCACCATCCACATAGCCTCCACGTGAATGTCCGTACTTTGCTTCTGTTTCTGAAGCTACAGTCGGATTTGCCGAATAACCACCCATGTCCTTACCCCACGCTCCAAAGCCATCAACTGTACAGGTAATATAGGCAATAAAGGCACAGGCTGTCCACGGTAGCGGACAATTATCAGTAACAAACATATAGTGACAATAACCATAACCGCCAATACCATTATATTGGTCGTCATAGGCAGCAACAGTGATATTGTTGACTGATACCGCCGCAGATTCCTCAACACTTCTCAGTTTAGAATACACAATAAGTCCAAACTGATCAGTAGCAGATTTATCAACAAGTACATTACAAATAGGACCATCATCAGTCTGTGCACTGTAACTTTCAACCCAAAGTTTAATCCAAGCAAGAGCATACGCACCATTTGGTCCAAGTGCGAGTTCTTTTGCCTCCTGTTGCATAGACTGAATAACTGAAGAAAATACAGCCTGCTTTTCTGTTGGTAATGCCTCAAATGCATCTTTTAACCAAGTAGCATAGTCTTCTCGAGTGAGCATATACAAAAAATTCTTTCCAACAATCTCAGAATCAATATCCATAAAAAGTCCATGCTCGCCAGGTGCAACAAAATCCCAGCAATTAGTATATGTCTTACTACCGGTATTATTGTACATAAACACCTTATTTAGTGTTTGAAGTGGTAAGTATCCTTCGTACGTGTCAGCGTTGACTCCATTTGCAGCCGCCCACTCTTTTGGAATAAATGTATCAAGAATTCCAGTTTGTACCATTTTACTTTCAATTTGGTTACCATCTTGAATCAACGTCAGTGCAAAGGTACCTGTTTCTTTCAACGAATCAGCAGTCAACTGGTCAAAAATTTTATTGTTTTTTGGTTGTTGCCAATCATAATTCAACGAGTACGAACTATCAATCGACTTCAAATAGTCAATAAACAACGGTAGGGCAGTCTTTCCTCGTGAAGAATTTCCAACACCATATATTGTCTTACCATTACTCTCTTCGATTGCTTTCCGTGCAAGTTCCTCAAGTGATAACTTCTGTGCTTCCGCAATAACAAGTTCGACACGACTTTGAGCCGGTTTAGTTTGTGCTCCTTCTTTTCCACATGAAAAAATAAGGGTACATACAACCAGACACAGCACACCATACATAAAAAACCTTTTCATAAAAACCTCCATTAAGGTAAAGAAAGTATATCATAATAATACTAAACGTGTCAAGATGTAGCATGCACAATTACTAAATTTTACAAGAGAATATAACAATTATCTTAATATACTACCATTTATCAAAAGTCATGAAAAGTCGGATACGGCTTGCAAGCACATGCTGAATTTGAGCAAATAATTGTGTGGAACAAGACGGTAGAGATGTTAAAATAAAAAAATGACAAACAGATTTGGCTATGAATTTTAGAAGTGCCCGTAATGTCCCAAAAAAACGGCAACTCGTGCACTCAAACTGGCATCTTAGTTTTACCTGGATTGAAGTTTACAAAAGAAATATGTATAAGTATTCGTAACACAAGAGATACATGGAGATGACGGCTATGATTGTTTCAAACCACATTAAAAAAACTTTTTTAGGAAATGAAGTTTTGTCTGACATTACCTTTCATATTAATGAAGGGGAAATCTTTGGCCTTTTAGGACCGTCTGGTTCTGGTAAAACTACTTTGATAAAAATCTTGACAGGTCAACTAAAACCAAGTTCTGGACAGGCGATGGTGCTTGGCGATTTTCCTGAAAACTTGATGTGGCATAAGCGTCGCGAAATTGGGATAATGATGGATGAGTTCGGTCTTTATGAAAGGCTGTCATGTTATGAAAACCTTAATGTGTTTGCAAAACTCTACAACATAAGCCGACATGAAATTATACACACGCTTGAGTTGGTTGGACTTGCCCCTTTCAAAAAACAGAGTGCATACAAATTATCAAAAGGCATGAAAAGTCGGCTACGGCTTGCACGCACATTTTTGACAAATCCAAAAGTAATGTTTCTTGACGAGCCAACGAGTGGCCTTGACCCAGCCACTATGGAAGAAATCCACGCCATGATTTTAGAGCGAAAAAAATTAGGCTCAACCATTTTTCTTACAACACACAATATGAGTGAAGCTCAAAACTTGTGTGACAACATCGCACTTTTGAACAAGGGACATATTATCGAAACAGGTGTTCCACGCGAAGTCTGTCGTAAATACAACCGCTTAAAACAAATTTCAATTCACTTAACTGACGGACGCGATATAGTGTTACCTAGTACTCCTGAATCGGCAACGGAAATATATGAGTTTATTTCACAAGGACTTCTTGAAACTATTCATTCATCAGAACCAAATCTTGAAACTGTCTTTTTGGAATTGACAGGCGAAAAACTTAATGTCTAATAGGAGAAATCATGACAAACACAATGACAAATTCATTTACCGTTTTTTATAAACAAATAATTGACACGCTTAAAAACAAAACTGTGTTAATTCAGTTTTTAATGTTTCCACTTATGACGCTTATTATGAACAACGCTATCAATATTGAAGGCCTTTCTGAAAACTATTTTGTTGAATTATTTTCAAGCATGTTTATCGGTATGGCACCACTCGTTGTAAGTTGTGCGATTGTTGCAGAAGAAAAAGAAAACGGCACGCTTTTAGCACTTAACATGTCTGGAGTTAGACCTTTAGAATATCTTTTGGGTGTTGGCTCTTATGTGTGGCTTTCTTGCATGCTCGGTGGTGTGGTAATGAGTTTATCGGGAAACTATGCGACACATCAAAGAATAGCCTTTTTACTTGTGATGGCAGTAGGCATTTGTATTTCGCTTATCTTAGGCACAAGTATTGGTATTGTGAGTCGCTCTCAAATGCAAGCGACATCGCTATCTGTTCCGATGATGATGGTGTTTTCATTTTTACCAATGATTTCAATGTTCAATGAGCAGGTAAAAAAATTAGCACACTATACATACACTTATCAGTTGCAAACCTTGCTTTCTTGTATTGGTTCCACTGACCGCTTAAGCACAAGTTCAGGTATCAGTATTAGTAGTTTATTGCTCGAAAACAAAGAAAGCCTTTTGATTCTTGGTGCAAATTTCATTGTCGTGCTCTGTTTTTTTATCTTTACTTATAAAAAGAATGGATTAGATTAGACTTATGAAAATAACGATTAACATTGAACCAAAAAAAGACGATGCTGAAATAATTATTTCGTGCAAGCAGCTCACGCCAGAGATTGAGCGAATCATTGCGTCTGTACGAATGTTAGAAAATCAACTCACGCTTAAACTTGACGGAGCAATTCATGTAGTCGATCCGTTTGAAGCACTGTACATAGAATCGGAAGACCGTCGCACATTTGTGTACACGAACGAACATGTGTATGAAACGGAATTAAAACTGTATGAACTTGAAGAAAAACTTACTGCTCGGTATTTTTTTCGCGTCAGTAAATCGTGTATTGTAAACTTAAAGCGAATTAAAATGCTTAAAACAGATGTAGATCGCCGCATTAAAATTACGATGGATAATGGAGAGCAAATTATCGCATCAAGAATGTATGCGGATGAGTTAAGAAAAAAATTAGGAGTGAAATAATGGAACACAATAAAACTTTTTTTGATTACATTGCAAAAATATTTTTTGTCTTTGGTTTTACTGTTGTGATATTTATTGTCTTGACAGTAGTCTTTGGAAATGTAGCAAAAGAAAATTCTACGCTCTTTGCTTTAGGAAATACAGGCCTTGCAATATCATCGCTTGTTGAACTTTTTTTGTTATCTTCATGTATTGTGTTTTTTCGGTTTTTGTTTTTAACCGACACGCTTATAAAAAGTTTGAGTGTTACACTTCGCACAGTTGCACTTGTTTCAAGCATCTTTGTTTTAGTTATATTGTTTATTGTAATTTTTCATTGGTTTCCCGTTGACTTACCGATTGCGTGGTTTAGTTTTGCTCTGTGCTTTTTTGTCTGCTTTGTTTTAAGTCTAGTAATCACTTCATACAAGGATCACCTCGAAAACAAAAAAATGCAAGACGCACTTGACAAAATGAAAGATGAAAGATGAGTGATGAGTAATGGGGCGGTAATCCCGCCCCACTACTGTGACAGTGTATCACCTACTCGCAACTTGACAGCGGCGATAAAAAAGATAAGTTACGAAGCAAAGCACTAAAGATGCTAACACATATACTATGGGAGCAAAAGAATACATAGTAAAAAATGTTCCAAAAATATTTATAAGTCGATTATCCACAAGACTTAAAATACTTATTAAAGATTGGGGAACCATAGCCGTAACTTGCGACAAGGTTCGGTAACTATTTGGTATGTAAAAAAATGACAAGGCTAAGTAAACACCAAACATCACACCCATAACAGCGATTTCGTTTCGTAAAAATGCTGAAAGTGCCATTGATATACTGGCAAACAAAATTGATGCGGTACATAAAATGACTAATTGCACAGTAAAAAACTCTAAAAAAGTAAATGGGTATGAAGAGATTGGAAATTCCATTTGTATAATTGCATAAAGCCCACTTAAACCACTATAAAAATAAACAGTTATAACAAGTGTTAAAGTTAAAACAACCGCCATGATTAAAATAAATACAAAAGAACTAAAAACTTTAGCAACAAAGGTTTGCCACCGACCATTTTTTGTACTTAAAATAATTGCGTCAGTTTTGTATCGATTTTCACATGCAAAAACAGTTGACACTCTCGTTGCTGCCAACAAAAGAAGCAAGAGAAGAATGTTTAGCATGTACTCAACAACTGTGCGTGCATTAAAAGACGAAATATATGTAAAAGGTGTTTTTATTTTGTTTTTGTCAAGTTCCCACCAATCCATTTCTTTATCGGTAAGTTTATTTTCTATCATCGAAAGTTTTTGATTGTTTTTAACAAGTGCATAAAATTCATCGGCAGTATATACTCGCTTTGTATCATCAGCCACCAGAGAAACAAGGTACTGTAAACCTCTGTACTTGTAATTGTTTTTATTCCAATCGGGATCCGCCCAGTTAATTGCTTCGTTCATTTCTTGCATAAGTGCGTTGTCAATTACAGAACCGTCAAGTGAATACATCGCATTGTGTATTTCCTTTGTTTCTTGGCTACGACCTAAAGGCATACCCATCAGTATCGCTAACAGCACCATAAGAAATACGATAATAATAGTCATCTTGCTATGAAAAAGTTTATATATTTCCCATTTAAACAAAGTCCACATCATACTGTTTCTATCTCCCTAATATAAAATTCTTCTAAATCCCAATCATCTTTTTTTACAGGTCCATCATAAACCAAACTTCCATCTTTCATAATTAAAATACTGTGAGCAATATGTTCTAAATCTGAAACAATGTGAGTTGAAAAAAGCACTATACTTTCCTTTCCTATTTCAGCGATAAGATTACGAAACCTTGCTCTTTCTTTTGGATCAAGACCGCTCGTTGGCTCATCAAGTATTAAAATCTTTGGATCATTTAATAAGGCTTGTGCAATCCCCAGTCTTTGTTTCATACCACCAGAAAAAGTTCCTATTTTTTTATTAGCAACATCTGCAAGCCCCACAAGGTCTAAAAGAGTTTCAAGTTTACTTTTTGCATGAGCTTTACTTAAACCTTTTAATGCCGACATGTACAATAAAAAATTTCGAGCACTAAATTCAGGATAATACCCAAAGTCTTGCGGCAAATAACCTAATAATGCTCTGTACTGTTCAGATGAAACTTGGATGCCGTTTGCATGAATTTCACCACTTGTAGGTTCGATAATGCCAGACAACATTCGCATTAAAGTACTTTTACCAGCACCATTTGAACCAAGCAAACCCGTAACCCCTTCTTTTAATGAAAAAGAAATCCTATCCACAGCGATTTTATTTTTGTATTGTTTTGTAAGCCTGTCAACTTTTATATGCATACAAAATCCTCCATTGTATTTAATGTTTTATAGTTTTCATATATGGTTAAGATTATCAAACTAAAAAGTATCACGAACTTCCATTGTGGCATATACAGCATAAAACTTTCACTAGTATGTAGTCTAAATAGCTGATTGTTTCTAAACACAAAAACACTGATAGAAATCACACATGCAATCAGCATAGAAATCTGAGGTGTTTTTCTCCCAAGTTTTGTTCGCTCAACATGTAAACAGAGCGAAGTGCTCATCAAATACGGAACTAATATTCGTAAAGCGATTGAAAATATGTCTGTCCCAAAGCGAACCGACATAACAGGAGTAATAATTACAAATGCGGCCAAATAGACAATCCCTATTATGACCATCCTTGAAAAGAAAACACTCTTTAAAGAAAACCTTGTTGCAAGTTCTAGTTCTGTCATACCATACCGATAAGAGCGATACATTTCCAAACAAGCAAGACCAGCAGCCAAAGGGCTAAGAGATGAGATGACGAGAACGGTGTTATTGTTCATAGTACTTACTCCAAAAAAGGCAACAACACATACCCCTATCACAAGTAGCCAAATAGTTTTTCTAAGATAAAAAAACTGTTGACATATCATCTGAAACATTGAGATTTCTCTTTGACGGATGTTTTTTAAGAAAGATTTCTTTTTCATTGGTTCTGGTGCACAAAACATCTGTTTTAATTTTTCTTTTAGCTTTTTATCCATGTTGGTCTCCTTAAATTTTTACTTAATCAAAAATGCTTTAATAGTTTTTTTGTTGCAAGTTTAATCTTACGATATATGGCAAAACGAGAACAGCCAAAAACTTTACTTATCGTCTGCATAGATTCTTCATTTACAAATCGTAAAAGGAGCAACTCCCTTTCTTCTTTTGACAAAGTTTTTAGTGCATCTTTTAAATCTAAATTATCGACATTAAATTCAGGATTTGTTTTAGTAGCATGGTTTTCTTCAAGCCGAATTGGTCGTGGCTTTCTGTATTCATCAACACAAAGATTTTTTGCAATAGTGTACAAAAGTTTCATATTGTAAAATGAGCCGTCACTATATCGCTCAAAATATCGAATAAAACTTTCTTGTACAATGTCTTCAGCTAGTTCAACATTTTTAACTTTGAAATACACATAACGATATAACTTATCGTAAACCATTTCTGTATTCATCGCTTTCCCTTATATTATTGATTAACGGAATTTTTGTTATTATGTGCGATATTTTTTTTTGCGATATTTTTTTTAAAGAAGTTTTAAGATTTTGGGGGTTCTTGTTGTACACTATTTTGGTATGATACTGGTTTCTTTTTATTACTTGCTTAAAAAAACGGCTTAAAACCAACCCTGTGGAGTGTTGATTCTATCTGCCAAGTAACCAACCAACCACCAACAAAATGTTGATAAGTAGGTTGGTATACTTTAAGATTTTAAAAAAAAGGTGAGGCAATTTATTCTAGGATATTCCCATTGCGTGAAATAGTAACAACTTGCCATGGGATAAATTTGCCACTTGCCTGTAAAGCGTTTTTGGCTGCCATCTCTAATCCACCACAGCATGGAACTTCCATACGCAAAACGGTTACGCTTTTGATGTCGTTGTTTTTTATTATTTCAGTTAATTTTTCGCTATAGTCTATCGCATCTAACTTGGGGCAACCGATTAAAGTAATTTTTCCTTTCATAAAATCTTCATGGATATTTGCATAAGCGTATGCACAACAGTCAGCACAAATTAAAAGTTTTGCCCCATCATAAAAGGGTGCTTGTACAGGAAGCAGTTTAATTTGACAAGGCCATTGATTTAAGCGAGATACACTGTGCCTTGGTTGGACAGATTGCTCGCCTTCGCTTGACAGTTTTTCACGACCTTGTAGCGAAACAAATTGAGAGCCTGGACAAGAACAGGGCGTATTAAACTTATGTGCATTGTGTGTGCTTTGTTGTCGTTTTAACTTTTGACTCTCTTTTACAGCATCTTCATCGTAGGCTGGTGCTTCACGCTCTTCAAAAGAAATTGCTCCTTGTGGGCAGGCAGGTAAACAATCGCCCAAACCATCACAAAAATGTTCTCGAACAAGTTTTGCCTTGCCGTCAACAATATCGATTGCACCTTCATGACATGCAGTTGCACATATTCCACAACCATCACACTTACTTTCATCAATACGAATAATTTTTCTCACCATAAAAATCATCTCCTTTCGGCTATTGTAATTTTTTTTGTATTGTATTATATTATAGTAAAAATCAAGAATAATATCTGTGGTTATAACCACATTTTGAAAAAATTATGAAAATAAATTTTGAACAGTTACAAAAAAGTCGACTTTTTTTTACAATGACTAAAGATGAAACCGAAACAGCACTGAGCGAATTGCACGCACAAGTTTCCACATTCAAAAAAGGAGCAAGACTTTTACACGCAGGCGATAAAACAAAGCGTATGGCATTAGTGCTTTCTGGTAGTGTTACAATCGAAACAAACGACCCTTGGGGAAACCGCACTATTTTAAGCCATGTCAGTGCTGGCGATTTTTTTGCAGAAACTTACGCTTTTTTAAGCGATGCGCCGCTCCTCGTAGATGTTGTTGCAAATGAGCCATCTCGTATACTTTTTTTGACAATTTCACACTTGAGCGAATTGAACAAAACAAAACTGTGGGTAATAAAACTCATTACGAACTTACTTCATATTTCCATGCAAAAAAATCTCATGCTTTCACAGCGAAGCACTCTGATTTCGCCTAAGACAATCAGAGCTCGTATTACGGCTTACTTACATGTAATGGCTGTTCAAAAAAATTCGTATGAGTTTGACATTCCGTTTGACCGTCAACAACTTGCCGATTACCTGAATGTTGAGCGAACTGCCTTGTCAAAAGAACTTGGTAAAATGCAGCGGAACGGCAATATAACAGTCAAAAAAAATCACTTTACACTGCACACACTGGAAGACTAATTGTCAAGCCGACAAACGCATCTGAAAGCCACTAGCAACTTGTAATTGCCTTTGCAAGTTGGTCCGCACAGGAAGTAGAACGGTTCCCACAAAAATTCCCTGAAAGAAGTTTTGCAATTTCGCTTGCGTCTTTTCCCTCGACAAGCCGGCTTATCGCCTTTAAGTTGCCGTTACAACCACCCTCAAATGACACATCGTGAAGTTTATTTTCATCATCAACAGTAAAGCGTATTTTTTTTGCACATACACCATTTGTTTCGTATTCGTATTGCTTCATCTTACCCTCGAAAAGTCATTAAAAATCTGCAACCAATTTATACTACAAATACAAAAATATTTCAAGTCCGCTACTGGATTTAGGCGATAGCATTTTGGCTAGTGTCGTCTGAGGGGTGCCTTCTGCCAGTGTGGCGAAACAGCAATCGTGTGAGATTGCTTCAGTCACTGCATATTGAAAAAACGTCCTTGTTTTTTCAATATGGCCGAGAATTAAAAATGTGCAAGGATTTGTTTTTAATTCTCGCATTATCACCTCGTACATCCTTGTACGAGGATTAGGTTTGTTGGTAGTCTCGCAATGACGAGTTTTCTAGTCATTGCGAGCCGTAGGCGAAGCAATCTAGCGTAATACGCGCAACCCTAGAGATTGCTTCAGTCACTGCATATTGAAAAAAACTCCCTTTTTTTAGCTATGGCCGAGAATTAAAAATGTGCAGGAATTAGTTTTTAATTCTCGCATTACCACCTCGTACATCCTTGTACGAGGATTTGGTGTATTGGTATTTCATCGCAATGACGGTTTGCAGTATAGATTGCTTCGCCTTGCTTTTGATTTTGCAGGCAAGGCTCGCAATGACGATGGAAACTACGCTCCTCGCAATGACGCATTAACCGAAATGCTCGCAATGACGG
>JAFTEH010000070.1 GCA_017453745.1 Spirochaetaceae bacterium | reverse complement strand
TCTGATATTTTTAATATATATGTGCACCTAAGCTTAACATACAGTCGCGTAGGTTTAAGATGCAGATACTTTACATCAAAGAACCTTGACATATTCCGTACCAGAACTATTTTTTTACACTTTCTTGCCATAACTGTATCAAATGTAAGGCTTCTATAGGTCGTAACGAATCTACATCAAGCGAGGCAATTTCGTCTATAATAAGTTCTTTTTCATCAAATAGGCTTTGTGTCACTGGTGAATGGGGGCTAACAATAGGCACGCTCATCGGTTCCAAAGCCGTATGAGCCTGATTTTGTGTGACTATCTGTTGCAATATCTGCGATGCGCGCTCAATGACGGGTCGTGGCACCCCTGCAATGCTTGCAACCTGTAAGCCATAAGAGTTTTCGGAAACGCCAGGTAAAACCTTTTTTAGAAAAATAATCCTACCATTTTCTTCAATAACATCAAGCTTTAACTGCACAAGCCTTGTATGCTCTAAAAGCCCCAACTCATGATAGTGTGTTGCAAAAATGGTTTTAGCTTTTATGTTCGTCAATAGGTGTTCCATAACCGCTTGAGCAATAGCCAAGCCGTCTTGCGTCGAAGTACCACGCCCAACCTCATCCATAATGACAAGGCTTTTTTCTGTTGCATTCTGCAGGATAAAGGCGGTTTCAGTCATTTCTACCAAAAAAGTCGATTCACCGCGTGCAAGGTTATCACTTGCCCCGACACGACAAAAAATCTTATCGCAGATACATATATGCGCAGTTTCGGCAGGTACAAAAGAACCCAGTTGAGCCAACAGCACTATCAAAGCATTTTGCCGCAAGTATGTACTTTTTCCTGCCATATTAGGTCCCGTTATCAAGGCAAATGTTTTATCCTGTTCTCCCCTGTTGTTTGCCGCTCCCTGTTCAGTCGAGTGCTCACAACATCCAGTAGCATTAGCCACACCGGGTTTTGTCTTTTGGTCAGAATGAGAACACAGGTCTAAGTCATTTGGAATAAATTCTCCTGCTGGTATATGCGCTTCGACTATTGGGTGTCTTCCGTTCACGATGCGCAAATGTCCATCTTCTGCAATAGTTGGTCGTACCCAACAGTTTAAAATAGCCACTTGAGCAAAACTATGGAGCACATCAAGCCGCGCCACTTCCTTCGAGAGTTCAAGTAACAAAGCAACATGCTCCATTATCTTCGCTAAAATCCCCCCAAATAATTCTTTTTCAAGCCGTATAATTTCTGTTTCTGCATGTTCTATTTTATCCTGAATTTCTTGCAATTTTTCAGTTGAAAACATTTTTGATGTTTTTAGATCTTTTAAAAGGATAAAATGGTCTGGGGTATGGGTGAGGGTAAACTTTGTTATTTCAAAAAAATATCCGTGCATCTTATTTGATTTGATTTTAAGTTTCTGTAAACCTGTTTTTTCTTTTTCCTCGTTAAGATATGTATCTAAAATCGAATGAACATTATTACGGATACCTTTCAGTTCATCAAGTTCTTTTGACCACCCCTGCTTAATTAACTTACTATCATTAAAAGCTATTGTACATTCTTCATTTATGGAGCGCTCAAGCATTTCGGTTATCGCACGCAAATCTGCATCCGATGTTTTGTCAAGTTGCAAAAAAAATGAATGATGCTGCTTAGACAGTTCAACAAGTTTTACGATTTGGTTCAGACTTTGCTTTAATGAAAGTAGGTCTTTACCATTTGCTTTGTTCATTGATATTTTACTTACAAGTCGTTGAATATCTAAAATTGATGAAAGTTCTTTACGCACGGCTGCCAATAGTTTTTCGTTTTTATATAATGCGTATACTTTTTCTTGCCTATCATAAATACTTTGGTACTGACAAAGTGGACGCAAAATATCTTCTTGTAAAAGCCGTGCTCCAAGCATTGTTTTTGTTTGGTTCAATACTTCAAAAAGAGTATAACTCGTTGTCGCATCTCGTAAATTAGTAATAAGCTCTAAATTTTTACGACTTGAATCATCTAGTTGTAAAAACTGCGTATCCTCATACTTGTGTACCGCAACGATATGATCTAAACACTCCCCAGCCGTTTCTTTTAGATAGTCTAATAATAATGCAAGCACAGGAATTTCTACATCCGTTTCTTCAAAGCCAAAGCCTTTTAGAGTATGCACCTTAAAATGCTCACAGATTTTTTTTCCTGCACTTTCGGAAACAAAAGTCCAATCTGGATAATAGTTTTTTAGCATGTTTGGATGTTCTTCCAAACATTTTTGCAACAGAGGAATTTCATCAAACAGAGATTGCTGTATTAACAGTTCATTTGGTTTGAGCGTGTCAAGTTCTTTTTGAAACTTTTCCAAAAAAGCGCTTTTATAAAAATGAGTCGCTTGAAAATCTCCCGTACTTACATCCACATAGGCGAACCCACACAAGAAGTCTGTGCCCTGCTCTGTTTGCAGTTTTTTACGAGAACAGTAAACGGCCGCAAGATAGTTATGCTTATGCCCGTCTAAAAGGGAATCTTCAATGGCGGTTCCTGGTGTTATTACTTCAATAACCTTGCGTTGGGTAAGTTGTCCGGGTATCGTTTCCCCAATCTGCTCGCAAATAGCAATTTTTTTTCCTAGTTTTAACAACCTGCTGATATATATTTTTGCAGCATGATAAGGCACCCCACACATGGGATGTAGCCCTCGTTTGGTAAGCGTTAAATTGAGCAGTCTACTTACCTCTTCAGCATCAGAGTTGAACATTTCATAAAAGTCCCCAACTCTAAAAAAAAGCACAGCATCTTGATACTGTGCTTTGATGCTAGAATACTGCTCCATCATAGGAGTAGCATGCGCCATATTACTTGAGTCTTTCTATAACGAGATCGGTTATGTTTATCGTTTGGCTATACCAGATAATCGAAGAATTTTGGTCCTGCAAATTAAGGACAACCGTATAGCCTTCAGTTTCTGCAACAGCCTTTACCGCATTATACACAGCAGAATAAAACGCATCAGATGTGAGCAGTTTGTTCAAAAGAGATTTTAACTCTGCGTTTTTTGTAGCGACATATTCAGTCAAAAAGTTTGTTTTAGAAGTAATTAACGCTTCGTATTTTTGAATAGTTTTGCTATCTTTATTTTTTTTCTCCGCATCAAGTTTTTCATTTTTTAACTTTAAAACCTCGTCCTGTAGCGATTTGATTTCGGCTTGATACTTTTGTTTTTTTTGCTCATAGTCTCGACTCGCTTGTGATTCGGTTCTAAAACTATCATTGATTCGTTGTAGGTCTATTACAGCGACCTTTGTAATCTCTTGTGCGAAAGCAGTACATACTAACAGCGACACGGCAAAAAGACATATAAATTTTTTCATAAAAACTCCTCAATAAAAACTTTCCATAAATACGAAGCATCTCTAAAGGCTACACAAGACAACGGCATACCTCATGTCTCCCTATTGCTTGCCTACTTTCTGATAACGACCTATCCTGCATGTAGCGCAGACAAGACAACGAGATGCGGTTTTAGGAACTACACAAGTTAAAAAACATATTATTCCATAAGTTACGAATAGACAAGCTATAAAAATTCATTTTCGTACTTTTTTTACTCATTAAATGTACCTACCGATTTGCCATATTAAACGACAAAACAAATTGCCAATCAGCGCCCTTTCCATTGCCCCAATATGGTTTACCATTATTAGAGCGGAATGTATTTGCAAGCATTAAGCGTAATGGAAACTGCGGTAGCAAAAAGCGCAAACCAGGTCCAAAACTAAAATAGTAATCGTTTATCGACAAAGTGCGTAAATCCTGCACAGTCTTTTTTACGGCAGCGGCTTCAAAGAAAAAGTCAAACGCTATAATGCCTGGTGCGAGCGGCATTCGGAATTCTACCCAATGGTCTAATAGAACATCCCCAACACCTGCATACCCAAGTGATGACCAACCACGCCCAACAAACATACCATCGACCTGTAATTTACTGCTTAAACTAATCGGGTCTTTTTGTAAGGGCACCTGAAAAGTAAAGCCTGTATAAAATGCTAAAATAAACTTTAAGCTCCAGTATGAACTCACCGGATAATCCAGCAAGGTAAAATACAGTTCACCCTTTGTTGAAGAACGGAAAAAGTACTCGCTTTCGATTTTCGGGATAATACCAAAAAATGTTATCTGCTCACTCAAGAACCAGCCCTTACCTGGATCATAGTAATTATCTCTGTCATCCAAAGAAAGTTGTATGTAAAATGAGTCACTAAAGCCCCACTTTTTTTGCTCCTGCCGAATAACATTGTCGAGTGGGCGATAGCGATGTGTATCGTAAAAGTTTTTTACTAATCCAAAATTCAAGCCACCTTTCAAAGTAATAATCGCAAAATTGGGAAACCAATTATACCCAGTACCGACCCCGAACGATAATTCTAACCTATCATATTTCATTGAATAAGCATTCGCTATATCCGCATTAAAGTCTGATGTTGAAACAAAGGGGTCAGGTATTCCAAATGGATACATTATATCTTGAAAGGTGGAAAGTTTTTTGTGGCTAATTGAAGAATTAAAACCAACACTCAACGGACTCCCTAAAAACCAGTTTTCAGTGTATCCAAGACTTAATGTTTGTTCTTCAGAGCCAGCATTGAGCGTAATATCAAATTGTGAGCCTAAGCCCAAAAAGTTTTTTTCAGACCAGTTAAAAAATGCTGACATCGGAAAAGCATTAGGGTCTGATGAACCTGAAAATGTAATACCAAAACCTATATTTGCTGTTTTTTGCTCTTCAACATTGATAACTAGGTCTACAAGATTTTCTTCAGAACCTTGAACATATTCCGGCATAATCGATGAAAAATATTGCAAATTAAACAAATTTCGTAAACTGTTTTCCAAACGCGATTTAGAAAAAACATCGCCAGTGTCTACAAACAATTCACGCAGAATAACATGTTCCCTCGTTTTTGTATTTCCCTTGACTATGATGTTTTCAATATGTGCACGCTCACCCTCGTATATAGTCATACTAAAACTAACTTCTTTTGTCACTGGGTCCAAAGCATTTCCTGTTTGCATTTGTGCACGAATATACCCATTTTCATAGTAGGTATCAGCGATTTTGGACATTGCCGTATTGAGCTTTGTCATATTGAGCACTTCGCCTTTTTTTAGTTTTACATGGCTTTTTAGGGTATCTGAAGTAAAAACCTTATTCCCCACAAACTCAATTCCACCAAAAAAATATTGCTCACCTTCAAAAATAACATAGGTTAAAGACACTAAATTCTGCTCTGGGTCAGAGGTATCATCTATTTCTTCTTTGATAGCTTCAACCATTCCGTTGATATAACCTTTTTCCCCATAGAGCATCTGGATATTTATCTTGTCCTGCTGAATAGACGAAACTTGGTACGCTCCAGACTTAAACATACCCTTTTCTTGTGTCGCTAAAGCTTTTTTTAGTCTTTTAGCAGTAAAAATAGTAGCACCTTCAAAAGAAATTTGCTTTACAACAGTCTGCTTACCTTCGGAAATCGTATATTCAATAACCATAGTGTTTTTATCGGTGTTAGGAATATACTGTGCAGATACAGTTGCCGTTGCAAAACCCTTAGAATTCAAGTAGTCCTTTACATTTTGCTGATCAATATTTGCCTTTGTTTCGTTAAAAATATCGCCTTTTTTTTGTACTACAACTTTTAATAAATCGGAACTTTTTGTTAATTTCAGTCCTTTAAAGGTATATCCCTCGACAGAAGGCAACTCCTGCACGGCAAACACGAGGTTTACCCCACTATAATTATCATCACTCGGAAAAACCTTTGCGACAACATCCTCTGTAAAATATTCTAACTCATAGATTTTTTGTAGGATTTCAAAGTAATAAGCGTCAGAAAGCGGTTTTCCCTTATATTTATCAAAAATAACCGACATTGTAGTACTAGACACTTGCTTGAGCCCTTCAAACTGAATTTTTTTTATGGGCTTTTCTTTATACCAGTCGTCAGTTTGGGCAAATCCTCGAAAGCACATAAGTAAGCCTAAAAGCAATAGGCAACTTTTTTTTAACATAATAACTCCTAGATAAGACTTTTTACACTAAGGCACTTCTAAAAACTGTGACAGGACAGCAAAGCATCCCGATGAGTTTTTAGAGGTTCCCACTATTAGTCACAGTCGTTTAGCGATTTTAAACTCATGCCTCTATCATAAACACAAACATACAGTGCTTCTCTTTTATGAGGCAACTACTAAAATGTAAGTTAGTAGGGTATGTAGAAACACCTCACGATAGCATGTATCAAAAAACGAAAACCGCTATACTCGTTATGTAATAGAACAGTTTAAAAATCTACAAAGTTACTTTTTTTTTGTTTTTTCCAGTAAATTGTATACATACCGTTTTATTTTGCCACTCGCTGTTTTTTCAAATTCGTCAACTATTTCGACTTTGTGTATTTTTGAGCGTGCATTAACTCGAGAATTGACAAAAAACTTAATTTCATTGAGCAATTTTTCCTTATTGTACGAAAAACCCGCTCCTACATTTGAAATGACTTTTGTTAATTTTTCTTTTACCGATTCCTCGTTCAACTTTGCTTGTTCTTCTTGGGCAATTTTTTTGAGTTTTTCTTCGTTGAGTTTGATAAGTGCCGTTAATGATGAATTTTCATCTTCTACAACAAGGCTTTCACTTACCAACGGGGACTGATTCAAAACAAACTCAATATCTTCGGGGTAAATATTTTCGCCACTTGCATTCAAAATCATATTTTTTAATCGTCCTCGAATGGTAAGGCGTCCATTTTTTTCAATAGAAAACAAGTCGCCCGTGCGAAAAAAACCATCATCGGTAAATGCTTCTTGGGTGCGTTCGGGGTCCTTATAATACCCTTGCATAACATTTATACCCTTAACAACCAACTCGCCAATGCCCTCGTTATTAACATTTATCAGTTTTCCCTCTACACTGGGAGCCATAAAGCCCAATGCACCGGGCTTCGTTTTCGATGGACTTGAATAGGCAATAAGGGGGGCTGTTTCAGTGAGCCCATACCCTATCGCATACGGAAACCCTGCACATTTTAAAAATGCTTCAATTTCTGTATCAAGTTTGGAACCACCAAGCCCAAAAAACTGAATACGACCACCTAAGGCTTTTTTAATTTTTGAGCCTGCAATTTTACAAAATATCTTTCTGAAAAGCCAGATTGACATCAACTTTTTGCGCATTTCTGTTTTGGTAAGTTCTGGAAGAATTTGGCTTTTATATATTTTTTCCATGATGAGTGGAACAGCAAGCATAATATTCGGTTTTACCATCTGTAACGCAGGCAAGAGTAAACTTGCTATCGGTGGTCCATCTAAATATACAATATGTGCCCCATTTAAAAAGGGCATCATAAAGCCGACCGTAAACTCATACACATGGGCAAGTGGCAAAATCGATAAAAATCTATCGTACTTACCTACTCGGTAGCAATATTGCCCAACAATAGCATTTGATACGAGGTTTTTATTTGTTAAGACAACTCCCTTAGGACGCCCCGTTGTTCCTGATGTGTATATGATAGAAGCAATATCATCTTCATTTGAAACATGATGCAAAAATAAGTGTTCATTTTCATAGGTTTCATCTTTTCGTTGCAATACTTCAAAATCATCAAGTTGTATAATATTTTCAAGCGAATCGTTCACCTTCGGTAAAAACTTTTTTTCTACAAACGCAATATTTGTTTCGACATGCTCTATACATCTGCCAACTTCTTCGGCACTGAAATCTGGCAACAGCGGTACTGCAATCAGTCCACAACTCACAATGGCAAGATAAGCAATAATCCAATGTGGCGAGTTTCGAGCATAGAGGACAACCCTATCGCCCGTTTTTAGACAGAAAGAACTTAAAAGTTTTTTTACACGCACAATCTTATCGTTCACTTCTGCGTATGTCAGAGGAGTTTCGCCAGTAAAATTGCAACAGGGGCGTTCAGAAAATCGCATGAGGGAATTTTCAATAACCGCTTGAAAAGTATATGTTTTTATTTCATTTATTGTTTGCATACAAATTGTTCCTTACATTACAAAAATAAGAGCCCAGCCAAAAACGACCTACTACTCACTTACCTACAGCAAATCGTTACAGAAGTTTTTTGCGTTTCCCTATAGGGTAGCCCGAAAAACGCGCCTCTGGTGATTTTTCAAAAAGGCTCCCAATAAAGCACACCGTTGGTTACTACATGCTTTTTCTTTAGACAAACACATTACAAAAAAGTTTCATACAAGTTAAAAAAATTACATGCGGTGCCATTACATGCGATGCCTTTTTATCAGCGTTTTAAACCGTTTCGGTAAGCCTGTTTTGACCATCAAAGGCTCCCCCATTTGCATCGGCACAATGAGCTTATACGCATGCAAGAGTAAGGTATTTTTTCTGTCCTTTGAATAAAGGCAATCGCCCACAATATGCGCCCCTAGAACCTTTGCATGTACTCGTATTTGGTGCGTGCGACCTGTATAAATTCTGAAAAGCACCAGAGAAAACTTGCCAAAAGTAAAAAGCACTCGGTATTTGGTTACCGCATACTTTCCTTTTGACACATCGGTCGCGATAAAGATTTGTCTATTATGCTTCGACCGTTGTATTCCTGTTTTTATCCAACCTCTGCTTTGTGGCAAATGCCTATCCAAAACAGCTATATAATATTTTTTTATTTTTTTACGCTTAAATGCGTCTATGTAAAAATCCTTTGCCTTATCATTTCTCGCCGTGAGTATAATCCCCGAAGTGTCTTTGTCAAGGCGATGCACAATACAACGACGCATCGCTTGTTCCGAAAATGAGCGCTCTCTCTGTGCAAAGTCATCATGGTACGACGACTTGTATCGGCGATAGTACTCTAAAGCATTTACCAGCGTTTTTGTGTAGTGTCCACCTGCAGGATGCGTAACCATCCCAGAAGGCTTATACGCAACAATGATATTGGAATCTTCGTATAAGATGGGAAGGGGATAATCAAAGAGCGAAATGAACTTAGGTTTATTAGAGCGCAACTGCAACTCAATCGTATCACCATTTTGTACTTTTTTTGAAAGTTTTACGACAGAGCCATTTACTTTTACCCAACTTATACGCGCTTTTACTTGCGAGCGTGTTTCCTCTTGCATAAGCGAAGCACAAGCTACATCAAGACGCACCGCCTGCTCTAAACCAACAAGGCTCCAGTAAAAATAATCCATACATGTTGAAAATAAAAGCTATTCCACTTTAACCCAAGCAACATCAATACTTGTGGTGGTTATTGAGTTAATCTTCCCATCGTTTACTGTTACAACAGATTCTGAACGCGTTCCTGTTAAACGGCTCATATCACCCGACAAAACCCAAGTAATCGGTTTTACTTTTTTTAGTGCTTCTTGGGCTAATTCCTTGCTTAAATGAGGAAACTGGCGCTCGGTGATATTTCCTTTTTGTACAACGGTTATTGAGCCATTTTTTTCCACAAAATCAACCGAAACTGACAAGCCGTTCTTAAAAATAATAACACCACGCCCATTTTGCAAAAGTTTTATGCTTTTTACATCGTCCTCGCCCTGCCAAGTGCCACTAAGGGTATCAGAAACGGTCGGCGCAACAGACGCCAATGATGCCGTATTTGAAAGGTCGTAACTTTGGTCTAATAACTTTTGCAAAAGGCTCTTTGTTTCAAGCAAAATTAAATTTGAATTAGCAAAGTTTTTTGACAACAAGCGAATACTACCTGTTGCCACATTTTTTAACACAAGGTCGACCTTAAATTCATCTTTTTCAAATAAAATAGTTCCATAAAAGCTAAAATCACTTGACGGAGCAGCAGATGCCTCATGACTAGCATAGGAGCGACAATCAACTACCGTATAGTCCTTTGTTTCCGCCAAAAAACCGTAAAGCACATCTGTTATATGTACCACCGTTTTTTCATCTACGCCCGAACCAGAAACTTTAAAAACATTCAGCGTCGGCAACGCATATAAGGCAGTCGCAAAAAAAATTGTATATATGAGTGCGCATCTTCGTTTCATTATGTATCTCCTCTCTGAAAGGCGTATTACAACATTAATGACGCATTTCTCGTTGTGTTTCTCGTGCTACATCTCGTTCCCGAATCACAGCACGCTTATCATATAGTTTTTTACCCTTACACAAACCCAATGTTACTTTTACTTTGTTTCCTTTTAAATAGAAAACTAAAGGCACAAGAGTTACACCTTTTTCGTCAACTTTTCTCTTAAGACGCTTAATTTCGTCTTTGTGGAGCAAGAGTTTTTTGAGGCGTGCCGGTTCGTGGTTAAAATATGAGCCATACAGGTATTCAGAAATTAAAAGATTTCTCACCCACACTTCTCCATTTACTATTTCTGCAAAGCTATCGGGAAAAGAAAAACGCCCTTCGCGCATAGATTTTACTTCCGTTCCCTGTAAGCAAATTCCACATTCGATTTCATCTTCAACAAAATAATCAAAATATGCTTTTTTATTCTTTGCTAGTACTTTTTGTCCACTCATTTGCTTTCTATAATAGTTATTTTTTACAAAAACGCAAGATAGTCTGCTTTTTCGCTATCGATACGAGAATATATGTTTCTAGACCATTGACTTTTTATCCACTTTTATATAAACTCATAAAAGACAGTATTATGGGCTCGGTATGGACAATCTCTTAGAGTACCAGATCTTCAAAAAGGAATAACTATGATATTACAAATTATAATTTCTGTTGTTCTTTTTGCTGTCGCAATAATTCTTGGATGGACGATTCGATGGCTTTATGCCAAATTTCAGTTATCTTCTACCGAACAGCGTGCAATTCGTATTTTGGAAGAAGCAAAAAAAGAAGCAGATGCTCAAAAGAAAGAGATTCTTTTGGAAGCTAAAGAACAGGTAATTCGGGAACAAAAACAACAGGAAAAGGAAAACAGAGAGCGACGAAGTGAAATTCAACATCTTGAGCGCAGGCTTTTGTCGAAGGAAGAACAACTCAACAAAAAAGCTGAAGCAACTGACCGCTTAGAAAAAGAACTCGTAGCAAAAAATACGCGACTTGATGAGCGCTCAAAAGCACTTGAAGATGTTGAGCAAAAGTATCGGGAGGAACTGGAAAAAATCTCTGGTCTCACCGCTGAACAAGCAAAACAGCTCATTATTGATTCTTTGCAAACTGAAGCAAAGCGTGATGCACAAGCAATCATTAGTAAACTTGAGGATGATGCACACTTAACCGCTGAAAAAAGAGCGCAGGAGATTTTAGTAACAACGATTCAACGGCTTGCAACGGAAGTGACGAGCGATATTACTATTACTTCGGTAAATCTCCCAAATGACGAAATGAAGGGGCGAATTATCGGGCGTGAAGGTAGGAATATCCGCTCACTGGAAACACTTACGGGGGTTGATATTATCATTGATGATACACCGGAAGCAGTGGTTATTTCGTGCTTTGACCCAATCCGCCGTGAAATTGCTCGCATAGCGCTTGAGCGACTTATTTTAGATGGGCGCATTCACCCTGGACGCATTGAAGAAATCGTGCAAAAGGTTGCGAATGAAATTAATCAGGTAATCTATGAAGAGGGTGAAAAAGCCCTGTTCGACCTTGGCATTCACAATATGCACCCCGACGGCATTAAGGCGCTCGGGAGACTGTACTTTAGAAGTAGTTATGGGCAGAATGTCCTACAACACTCAAAAGAAGTGGCAGTTATCGCAGGTATGCTCGCATCCGAAGTTGATGCCGACATTGAAGTAGCAAAACGAGCAGCCCTATTACACGATATAGGAAAGGGTTTTGCAACCGATTCTGACAAAAACCATGCGGAAATTGGATATGAACTGGTAAAACGCATGAACGAAAGTCCTAAGGTTGTGAATGCTGTCGCAGCACACCACAATGATATAGAGCCGAACTGTATTGAGGCGATTATCGTTCAAATTGCTGATGCGATTTCGGCTGCTCGGCCTGGCGCACGCCGTGAAACGATTGACAACTATATCAAGCGCTTGCAAAACCTAGAAGAAATTGCATATCGTTTTGATGGGGTGGAAAAAGTATACGCAATTCAGGCGGGGCGTGAACTTCGAGTTATGATAAATAACGAAAAACTTTCGGACTCGGATACAAAAGCGCTCGGTCGTGAAATTGCTAAAACTATCGAAGATGAACTGCAATATCCTGGTAAAATTCGTGTGACACTTATACGCGAAACTCGTATTGTGGAGTACGCTCGATAGTCGACACTCGTTGTAGTACGAAAAATGAAAATGGGAACACAGGGCGAAGATATGGTGGCTTACGCTCCCTGTTTTTAATATGTATACGCTCATTTTCATTTTTCGGTTTTGCTCATCATAAAACGCTTAAATAATCGGAAGTGGTATATGGAACTCGTTGCTCCAGCAGGTAATGCTGAAAAATTAAAATATGCATTTTTATTTGGTGCCGATAGCGTGTACATCGGCTTAAAGAACTTTTCACTACGGTTAAAAGCCGATAACTTTCACGCCGAAGAATATGCCGAAATTGCCAAGCTAAAAGAAGATTACGCTAAAAAAGGTATGAAAAAGCAACTTTTTTGTGCGGTAAATATTTCTTTTCACAACGATGACATACGACACCTTGAGCAAAATATCCCGTACTTCAAACAATACCCCTTTGACGCTTTTATCGTACAGGATATTGGCATTGTGGGCTTACTCAAAAAGCACTTTCCTGATATTCCGCTTCACCTAAGCACCCAAGCAAACTGCACCAACGCCGAAGCGGTAAAGGTGTATAAGAGTCTCGGCTTTACAAGGGTGGTACTTGCACGAGAAGTAAGTTTAGCCGAAATTGCCGAAATTAAGCAAGCCGTTCCTGATATGGAGCTTGAATGTTTTGCACACGGCTCCATGTGTATGGCGTATTCTGGGCGCTGCTTAATCAGTGCATACCTTACCGGACGGAGTGCAAATGCAGGCTCTTGTGCTCATGCTTGTCGCTGGAACTATAACCTCGTCGCAAAAGGCTCAAGCCCAAACAAAAACTCCCACGAGTTTGCCGTTGTAGAAAGTGAGCGACAAGGTGAATACTTTCCCATAGAGGAAGGCGAAAACTACACAGCGTTTTTTTCATCAAAAGACCTGTGTATGATTGACTACCTTGACAAAATGAAAGAGGCTGGTGTTGATGCCTTAAAGATTGAGGGGCGTATGAAAAGCCTTTACTACACGGCACTTGTAACACGAGCTTACCGTAAAAAAATAGATGCTATTGAAGGTAAAATCTCGGAAACAGAAGCCGCTCCCTTTATCGCAGAACTCTACAACACACAACACCGTGAGTTTAGTACAGGCTTTTACTTTTCGCCTGATGATGCAAACAAAACAACTAAAGGCTCAAGCGATTCGCCTTATACCATGCTCGGTACTTTAGGGGCATTAGTTTCAGAGCAAAACGGGGTAAAACGCTTTGTCCTCAACGCTCTGAACAAGTTTGAAGTTACGGAAGAAATTGAGTTTGTCGGGCCTGACACACTCGGACTTATAACAAAAAGCTATCACCTCATTGACCCCGAAACAAACGAAGAACGCACATGGGTGTGTCATGGTCATGAATGTCTTATAGAAACTGATGATGCTGTTGAAGAAGGCTTTATCGTTAGAAAAAAAGCCGCTCGGTCTTAAGTTGTAAGTGGGCTATTGCATATAAAGCCTTGCTTGCGAGTTGTAAATTTCAGCATAATAGAACGAAGTTCGCATGAGCTCATCATGGGGATCTCTGGCAGTACTATTGGAGTGCACCGTCTTACGATACCAACCGAACCACAAAAACTACTACCAGTAAACAGTTAAGAAAAACTGAAAAAGCAATTTTTGCCTTGCGAACATGTGGACGAAACTCATACTTAACCACTAAAATCGCAGATAAAACTGAAATAATAAGCATTTCCACAGACACAAGAAGAAAATGTATCATTGGCGAAGTGAAATAAGAAACTATACTTACAACAATCATCAATGCCGAAATAATATACAGCGTAATCCCATAGTCATTTGCCATCTGTTCCACAGGCATTTCAAGCCTTTCTTCAAGGTTAGCAGAATTATATTTTTTCATTAGACCGTAGCATTTTCTTTCTCTAAGTAAAAACCCCAACAACACACCTATTAAAGCAACCGCAATATGAATTATAAGCGAAATCATAACGCCTGTATTATACTGCTCCTCTCACCAATTTTCAACATACATATCAGCCTGACTAGAATAAAGCGCATTATAATAAGCAGAATCTTTCATTAGATTTTCGTGAGTGCCAACAGCAACTAATTTCCCTTCTTTAAGCACGAGTATTTTTGTTGCCTTTCGTATACTTCCCAGCCTATGCGTTACCAAAATAGTAATATGCTTTGCATGTGTAATGATTTTTTCGTACATTGCAGTTTCTTGAATTGGGTCAATAGAAGCCGTTGGCTCATCTACTATAAACACATCAGCGTTTTTCTGTATTCCCCTCGCAATAGCTATGCGTTGCCACTGCCCACCTGATACTTCGCGCCCACCAAACTCAAGCCCCAGCGTTGTGTCAAGTCCTTCTGTCAAGGTATCGCAAAAATTTTCACCTAAAATTTCTTTAATGTTCTCTGGGATTTCATTAGGCACAAGCTCACCTTGAAAAATGTTTTCTTTTAGTGTCAACTCAAACCGAGAATAATCTTGAAATACAGCTGAAATTTTACTACGGTATTCGTCTATATTAAGTTCACGAATATCAATACCGTTTACTAAAATACTTCCAGAATCCACATCATAAAACCTATGTAGTAGTTGCGTCAAGGTAGTTTTCCCCGCACCATTTTCGCCAACTATTGCACACACTTCACCAGCTTTAATAGAAAAGTTCAAATCCTGCAAAACAGTGTTTTCTTTATCATAAGAAAAGCTGACATTTTTAAAAGTTATTTCTTCTATATGCCCACCGTGAAGCGTCTGTGGAGCTTTAGAAATGATAATACTATCGCTATAGTTTTTATAGTCAAAAAAGAATCTCAAGGTTTCAATGCAACGACTTACTTCAGTTTTCCAATTTGCTACTTGCAAAAAGGCATCCGAAAATACAAACACTGATTGTAGATAAACTGCCAACATACCGACAGTATAAAAAGCACTTGACTTGGTAGCGACTTTTATAGCTAGGTAATACAAACATACCCCAGCCACAAGCACTCTTGGAATTGCTCCCAACACCCCATACATGACACTTTTCCCTTTTACTGATTTTGTGACGCTATACAATTCATCTTGTGTTTTTGCATATCGAGACCGAAAGACAGGGAAAAAATTAAAAATTCTAAACTCCTTGACAAAACGCGGGTCAATTACAATTCGCCGTAAATACATTTCTTTAATACGCAATAAAGTTACCTCTTGCTCAAATTCAATATCAATTTTGGAAAGTTTTTTCTGAACTAATATCGTAGGTATTAAAGAAATAAGTAAAACACACGGAATCCAAAAATCTAGTTGACTAAAAAGAATAAACACACTTACAACTTGTAAAATATACTGACACACATCTGTCATACAAGAAAGAAAATACGGCAACATATTTGAACAAAAGTCAAGTCGTCTTTCCATCTCGCGATATTGCATGTTGCTAAAATTTGCGATACCTTTGAATGAGAGGGTTTTATCCATAATTTCGGTATTCATGAATTTTAAGGTTTTTGTACTCAAAACATCACGCAATGCCACATTAGCTATCGCAACAAACTGTTGCACAATAAACACCGTCACCCATAAACTGCACAGTATAATTATCGAATGCCCAATATCCGATTCTGCCTTTTCAATAATCAACCGAAAAAGCAATAACGAACAAAACGGAATAAAACCTTGACATATAGTCAAAAACTGTACAATACTAAACATAACCGGAGAAGCCCTCCAAAACAACTTCAAAGTAGATAAAGTGTAATTAATCTTCATGGTAATAGTTTTCTCCTCTTTCAAATCTCAACTACAATACTCTAGCCTAGTATAATAAGTTGACAGTGATATAATAAGTTGACAGTGATATAATAAGTTGGCAGTGATGTTGTATCATGTTTTAAAATTTTTATCAAGCACTTTTTAGAACTTTTTTTCTTTTTTTATGCCATACTTCTAAGCTAGGATGGTTGGGGCTTATTTACACTGCCATAATTGCGAGCGACTGCTTACTTGACAAGCTTAGAGCAAGCGACTTGTCACGCAACAATCTTGCTCTAAAACGCTAGCACAAATGGTTGCTCTTTAGGAGCAACCAAGGTGCCGATGTTGTGAAAGTTTACATACTTAAAGCCCTGATACGAATCATAATTTTCGCCACTGTAAACAACAGTTCCTTTGGTGGAGTCATCAGAATCTGAACAAACATAGTCAGGATAAGTTTTGCGAAATTTTCGCATAGATGTTGCGAATTTTGTGTCAAGGGCTTTACCACTTTTGATTTCGAACAAGTCAAGTTGCTTATTGTGTTGTAAGATTAAGTCAACTTCAAGTCCTTTACTGTTTCTAAAGAAAAATAGGTTTGGGTCAGCACCGTAGTTGAGTCTATTTTTAAGCGCTTCGGTAACAACCAAGTTTTCAAACAAGCTACCCAAAAGAGGATCGCGTTGCATTTGGTTTGGGTTTTCAATCCCCAAAAGATAACTTGCAAGCCCCGTATCACAAAAATAAACTTTAGGAGTTTTAACGACTTGACTAGTGCGGTTAATGTACCAGGGTTTTAGGATATACACAAGGTGCGATATTTCTAGCACTGAAAGCCATGCGGCTATCGTCGTACTTGAAACTCCCACCTCTTGAGCGATTACCGCATTGTTGACAAGTTGCCCGGTCCGCCCAGCCAACAGTCGCATAAAAGAGCCAAACCGCATTAGGTCTTGGACGGCTCCAATCTGAGCAATATCTTTTTCCAAATAAGTTTGCACATAATTACGATAATAGTCAAAAGGCTTGTGCCCCTGTTCTGAAAAAAGAAAAGGCATGCAACCAGAAACCAGTTGCGTATCGCGGTCAAGCTCAATGTTATTGGTTTTGAGCTCGGCGAGCGAAAGAGGCTGCATTTGGACAATGGCAACACGCCCTGCTAGCGACTGAGCAATGGAGGTTTTGAGCCCAATCTGTTGACTGCCTGTAAGGATATATTCCCCCTTTTTTTTGGTTTTATCTATACGCACTTGCACAGTACTCAAAAGCTCTGGCACGCGTTGAATCTCGTCGATTATCACAGGCTCAGGGAAATGCGTAAAAAATTCATCGGGATCATTTTTAGCGAGGTTTCGAATGTTCATGTCTTCAAGGTTTGCGTAAGAAAAGCTCGGGTACAAGGCTTGAACAAGCGTTGTCTTGCCACATTGGCGAGGACCGAAAATTGCCACCGCAAAATAATCATGCATGCACTGTTGGATGTACTCTGATACAGTTCTTTGAATCATGGGATAATTATAGTAAAATATAGCGGAGATTTCAAGTGACACTTGAAATCTCCGCTATATTTTACTGCTAGACTGCACTCATCATTGCGAGCGACTTGTCACGCAAACAATCTTGTATACCGCTACCGTATTTCCCGAGCGTGTTTTAGAGCGAACTTTGCGGCTAGTGGCCCAATCAGTTCATACACAACAGTTGTAGCGACAATCACCGTTCGCACTTGTTGTCCAGCAGCCCCACCTATCATATTCGCAGCCGTAAGCGAAAGTCCCAATGCGACACCCGCCTGTGGCATAAGGGCAATACCCAAATACTTGGTCACTTGGGTAGGTTTTTTGCAAAGTTTACAACTTGCAAATGCTCCGAGCCATTTACCAGCCGACCTAACCACAAAATAGCTAACCCCAATCAAGCCCACATGCGCCAACATCCCAATATCCAATGAAGCGCCCGAAATCGTAAAAAATGCTAAAAAAATAGGCGTGGTTATCGGGTCGAGAATCCCAAAGACCTTTACTGGATTTGGCGTGGCATTTGCAACTACCGCTCCAAGAGCCATACACAAAAGCAACGAAGAAACATGAAAAATTTGCGAAAGGGCAATGCCTATAAAAACCACTGCAATTTCAAGGTTTACAAAATTCCCTTCAGAACGCGAAAATTTCAAAAATAAAACCAGCAACAACCCTAGTGCAAGTCCAACCCCTAGCGAAATACCAATCTCGCATAGCGGATTTATCAGCATAGTATATGCGTCAATGCCTGTTTTTGACAAAAAAGCGTGTGCCACAGACGAAGCCACCCCAAAGGCGATAATACTTACAGCGTCATCAAGAGCAACCACCGGAAGCAGCGTGTCAACGAGCGGTCCGTGAGCGTTATATTGGCGAATAATCATAATGGTTGCAGCAGGAGCAGTCGCACAAGCAATCGCACCTATCATCAAAGCCACCGACATTTCTGTATGCAGGGCAAGCAGTAAAACCATAAACACGCAAACAAAAGCGGTCAAGGCTTCCATGCAAGTAATCAAAATAGTTGACAAGCCCTGCTTTTTCAAATCATGCAACCTAAAAACGCCCCCAATCGAAAAAGCAATAAACCCCAATGCCACTTCCGAAACAAAGCTCAAACTTGACACAGCGGTTTCGGGTATTAGATTGAGTACCGAAGGCCCGATAATCACCCCTGCAATCAAATACCCAGTTACATTTGGAAAATGCAAGTACCGCAAAACCTTAGCCACAAAAATACCAGCAAGCAAAACCAATCCAAGATAAAAAATCATACTCATAGCAACTTCCTGAAGTTAATTTTTTGTACCAGTTTGGTGTTTAGAGCCTTCCACACTTAAAACTGGCAAGGTAAACATAATCCCAACACCCGGCTTAGAAAAATCACAAATTTGACGAATTACCGATTTTGCAGTTTCTACTTTTTCATCATCAAGCACCATAAGAACGGTTTTGTTCATCGGTCGCCCGTCATTCATCAACATATACAACGAACCAAATATTGGCAAATCGCGTTTGTCATTGTACAATAATTTTGCCATACCTGTGGAATCTAAAATGGTTCCGCCTGTAATCCCGCTTTTTTCTAACTCAAACAATAAGTCACTTAAAAGTTCAGTTTCATTTAAAACAAGACATAATAGTTGCATACTGCGGATTTTAAGCAAAGTTATTTTTTTTACAAGTTGACAGAGCATTAAGTTTGCAGAGAAATCAATTTTTACGGTGTTGCTTAGTGCACATCTTTTTGCTACAAACTTTATATTGAGCTCAACTGTATGACACGAAAATAATTTAGGCTATGTGCGTGAACCATTAATGGATAGTGGTTCCTATTACTTTAATGATCCTCAAATGTCTCTGTCCATTGGACCAGCGCCAAAACGGTTTTACATTTTATTTCAATAATACTGTTGGTTTTAGTTGAGGATATGATGGCAGAGATGTTGTAAAGAAAATTACATATTACTACATATTATAGACAAATTTTTGTTTGGTAGAACTTTTTATCTTGCAATCGGGTATTACAAGGGGCTTGATATTGGTTATATAGGCTGGCTCCCCACACAGCGCTCTTTCTGGTTTTAGTATTAGTTCCTGTGTATCTATCATTTTAGGCTATTTTTTCACAAAGCAAATTGATAGAGCATTTTCACTTACTGAGTATCCACCTTTTCTAATTACCGGGAGCGGAATACCGCTGTGTTTCCTTACAATGGCGGAATAGACTTACCCCCTAAAAACAATTTAACGCTTATATAAAACATAAAAACAGGTCACCGTCATTCTGACCTTAAACTTGTTTCAAGGGAAAAATCTCTCGCTGATTACTTTTCAAGTATAACTACGGCTACGGCAAAGTCTTTTTCGTGGCTCAAAGACACAAAGGCTTTTTGAATGCCAAGTCGCTCAGTGGCTTGTTGAGCCGTTCCAGATAGCACTAATTCAGGCTGCCCTGCTCTCGTTTTTTTAACTGCTATATCTTTTAACCTAATACCTTTTAAGCCTGTACCCAACGCTTTCCCAAAGGCTTCCTTTGCCGCAAAACGCGCCGCCAAACCTAAGGCTCTTTCCGCTCCGAGCTTTAAAGTATCGCTTATTTCACTTTCTGGAAAAAACCGTGCTAGTATACCGCTCCCCTCATTTGACTTTACGACCCATCGGGCAATACGGCTCACTGCCACTAAATCAATACCTATACCAAAAATCATAATCTATCAAAAATAAAGGGATGCAACTCCATAGCCACATCCCTTTAAACTTATTACTTTATCGGTTTACAACAAGAATATAATACAGAAAGCCATAACGAAAATAGCAACGGTTTCGCACAAACCAACAACCATGAGGAATTTTGAACCACCTTCGCCTGTTTCAGCTAATGCATCAGCAGCAGAAGCACTTGCAACACCTTGTGCGATTGCACTCGCTGCGATAGCAATACTACAGATAAGTCCCATACCAAAAAGTAACCAAGGACTTTTTGCGGCATTACCTGCATTTCTGGTCATAAACGACATCAAAAGGTATCCATACAATGTTTGTGTTAGTGGAGCACCGGCAAAAACAATCATCGTACCTGGAGCTTGCTTATTGTTCATAAAACATTTTTTCCAAGCACCGATTGCACCAGAACCCGCAATCATAAGCCCAATAGCAGAACCAACGCCCGAAATACCCAATACGGCAGCAGCCGCAAAATTTACTAAATCCATACAGAATCTCCTCTCTTAATCTTCCTTAAAAGGATTATATTTAAAGCCTGATAAGCCAAGCCCAGCATGCCCTGCAAATTCCATAACATTCAGACGCACCGCATGAACAAGAACCGACAGAACATTCAAAACCATATTTAAACCATGCCCAAAGACACAGAGTATCAGAGCAACTGCAAACAGTACAGCCTTAGCAAACATCGGTGAAGCCATATTATTCACCGTCAACATAATTGAAGCGCCTGCAAGACCAACAGCCCACAATCGCACATAACTCATTATATCAGAGAACACATTTACAATACCCAATAATTTTGTAATTATATCCTTAAAACTTGCTACAATACTTCCACCGATTGAGCCTTCATAATTACAAAATACAAAGTCAAGTACAAAACCGCCCCCAAGGCAAACCAACATCCAAGTCGCTATCGGAATAATTCCAAATGAGCCAACCGAAATCTGTAAAACATTGAGTATAACAAAATACATACCTATGAGCATCAGGATAGAACCAATATTTGCTACTGTTTTAAGTGTTATCTTGCTTGTGAAAATTGCTATCAAATGCGCAATTATCAAATGTATTGCTCCGATAGTAAATGCAACAAGCATGAGGTTGTTGTTTTGTACAGACTTTTCCACCATGCCAGAAATTCCTGGAATAGCGATAGATCGCAAAACTTCTGGTAAAACTGACGGGTCAACACCAAACCAAGAGCACGATAACACACCCCAAAAAAATGTTACGATGCTTAGGTATATAAACATTCGTAAACCAAAACCGACTGGTTTTCCCGAAAGTTTTGTTTTGAGAGCCAAGCCGCCGCTCAATAGGAACACCAAAGCGCCGTAGCCGGCATCCCCAAAAATCAATGCAACGAAAATACCGAAAAATGCCAAAAATGTCCAAGAAATATCCACTTCAAAATAGCCCGGATATGTATCCAAAAAGTCAAACAGCGGATGAATAATTTTTGTAATAGCATTTCCCTCTAGTTTCGTTGGTACAGCATCATCTGTACTTGGCTCGTCTGAAAGAAGCCCCCAAGAATTTTCTGTAGCACAAGCCTGTAGTGCCTTAAAATCCTTAGTAGGTACGTAACCAGTCAGTGTTGCAAGAGCCTCTTTTTCTGATAGGTCATGGCTTTCCATACCTGTGTACACTGTTTCAAACTCAACACGCTTTTGAACAAGTTGTGAAAACGCTTTAAGTGCTGGTATATTTTCACTAAGTTCAAGCAATTTTTTTGCTATGTTTTGGTCTTCGTTGTATAGCGTATTTACTTGTCGCACATATTCTTCACGAGAATACTTTGGAATTGGCAAAACGGTAATGCTTGAATCAATAGAAGCAGGTAAACCCGTTCCAATACCAACTAAAAGGAAAAGTACCTTTTTTTTGTCCACCCCAAGCTTAATAACATCAAGTTCGCTCTTTTCAATACCCTTTACAACGGCCCCCTGTTCAAACAATCCACGATATTGTTTTTCGTTTGCAGAACAAAGAGCAACAGTAACATTGCGTTCTTCTAAATACTGAAAATCGCTTGGGTTAAAATCGCCAAAAACAGCATACTCTTTAATTTTTGTATTGATTTTAGCAATTTCTCGCAAGTTTTCTTTTCGTTTTTCGCTTAAGCCAACAACCTCATCAATGAGACTTAAGGCTTGCTCATCGGACAAGTTAGAAACAGTACTGCTCCCTTTTTTATTGTTATTTTCAACTGCCTTTTTGCTTGCGTCATTTAACACAGTCTGACACAGAGCCAGCCTATTTTGGAGCATCTTTAACTCGGTAACGCTTTTGCTTTCGCTTGATTTTGATTCAACATGAACTAAACCCAACTTTCGTAAAGCCTTAACCGCCTTTTCTCGCTCGCTATCTAATGTTAAAAGCGTAATTTTTTTCATAGGTGCAATCATTGTTCCACCTCACTTTCTCGTGCTTGCTTTCGCTCAAGATTACTCTTAGAAATTTTACCACGAACAACGGCAGACACTTGTTGATCACCAAGATACACAGAAATTTTTCGGATATTTTCTCGTGTTTCGGGTATCTTTATCTTTTCAAACAAGTTTACTCGTTGCGTTGTTGTTCTCAACTCTGCATGCAAAAGTCGCACTTGCTCCTTTAATATATCGGCTTCCAAGTCAAGTTTTAACATATCTTCCATACGCTCGCTTGCCTTGTCAACCCACAGTGGTGTTTCATACAGGTCGTACCTGCTACGAGTAAATTCAGCCCCCGCAAACACAGGTATGCTTACCCCTGCAATATTACCACGAGATGTTTTAATCTCTTTTACCTTGACAAAGTCCGGTGAAAATTTACCCTTTTCACTAAAAACTTCAATCCAAGTACTAAAATCTTCAAAAAGCTGTTCACGCCTTTTTCTCACCTCAATTTCTCGCATGTCAATCACACGAATTTCCATTTGAAGTTGCTGTTTTTTCAACTGGAGCGTCGGCAAATATCTTCGATACATTTTGAGGTTTTCTTTTTGCGTTTTTAGCTCATTTTTAGTTAATTTTATTTTTGCCATTAGCCCTTCCAGTATTTTTCGATTAAGGTTGACTTAATACCTGTTTCTTCAGGATTAAAGCAATCAGCTAAAATTTCCCAACCAGTATCAAGCGCTCCTTCCAAAGGAATATTTACCGACAAATCCATCATTCGCTCTTCAAAAAGCTTACCATATTTTAAGAGCTTTTCGTCCCATTCACTCATCATAAAGCCCATCGACTTTTTTTCCAATGTATCACGGTATGATGAGTACAACTTAATCATGTTATCCATCAGGGCCCGGTGGTCATCACGCGTTTTATCGTTTACATTTTGCTTTAGTCGCGATAAACTACCGAACGGCTCAATGCGTCCATTTTTTAGATAAAACTGTCCCTCTGTGATATAACCTGTGTTATCAGGAACAGGGTGCGTTACATCGTCACCAGGCATTGTGGTAACAGCCAAAATCGTAATTGAACCAGTATCAGCAAAATCAACAGCCTTTTCATAGCGTGCTGCAAGCTGGCTATACAAATCGCCAGGATAACCGCGGTTAGACGGAACTTGCTCTTGAGTAATAGCAACTTCTTTCATTGCATCGGCATAGTTTGTCATATCAGTCAACAATACAAGCACATCCTTATCCTGTAATGCAAACTGCTCGGCAACGGCAAGACAAAGGTCTGGAATCATCAAACACTCTACCGTCGGATCAGCAGCCGTATGAACAAACATAACGGTCCGGTTCAACGCTCCTGCATTTTCAAGTGCATTCTTAAATGAAAGATAATCGTCGTATTTTAAGCCCATACCACCGAGCACAATGACATCAACTTCAGCCTGCATAGCAATTCGAGCAAGGAGGTCATTGTACGGCTCACCTGAACTTGAAAAAATAGGTAGCTTTTGAGAAACGACAAGCGTATTGAACATATCAATCATCGGGATACCTGTACGAATCATACGATTAGCCATAATACGCTTTGAAGGATTTACCGAAGGACCTGCAAGCGGAACTAAATTGTCAGTTAAAGCAGGCCCACCATCACGAGGTACCGATGAACCGTTAAAAACGCGTCCAAGCAAACTGTCGGAAAAACTCACCCTCATTTCGTGTCCTAAAAAGTTAAGTTCATCACCAGTTGAAACACCGCGTCCACCTGCAAAAACCTGTAGTGATACAATATCTCCATCAATCTTGTTGACTTCGGCGAGTGAAAGTCCAAAACGAGTTTTAATTTGAGCCAACTCGCCATAACGCACATCGGTAGCTCTTACGGTAATAACAGAGCCGTTAATTGACTCAATTTTGCTGTATGTCTTTTTCATAATTGTTCTTTCTACCTCACCTTAGCCTAAAAATTTTTCGACTTGCTCATCCAAGCCTTTTCGAGTACTTGAAACGAGGTTTGTCAACTCACGCTCATTCGCATTAAATTTATCGTTTTGCCATTGGGCATAGTTATAGTCAATAAACAAAAGACGCATTTTATTAAAGTAAGAACGAGCTTCATCCTTTGAAGCAAATTCAAACTCGGAACCTAAAATCGAAAGCAAAAGCTTAAACACATGTCGCTGTCGCTCTACCGTAACGGCATCATCAACCGCATCAAAAGAGTTTTGCTGCAAGTAAACGGAATCCAAAAAGTCACCCTTTAAGTAAACGATAAAGTCTTCCATACTCGTTCCTTCTTCACCTACAACTTTCATCATTTGTTCAATTTCAGTTGACGAAAATAGGAACTTTCGAGCATAGGCAACCCAATCCGCAGGAAGAACACTTTGGTATTTTGACCAAGAATCCAACGGGTGAATTGCAGGGTACTTACGAGCATCGGAGCGCTCACGAGAAAGTCCGTGGAAGGCACCAACAACTTTAAGTGTTGCTTGTGTAACAGGCTCTTCAAAGTTACCACCGGCAGGCGAAACCGTTCCACCAATAGTAAGTGAGCCAACATTACCATCACGCAAACGAACAACACCAGCGCGCTCGTAAAAAGCGGCAATGTACGATTCAAGATAAGCAGGGAATGCTTCTTCACCAGGAATTTCTTCCAAACGACCTGACATTTCACGAAGAGCCTGTGCCCAACGACTTGTTGAATCCGCAAGCAAAAGTACATCCAAGCCCATTTGCCTATAGTATTCAGCAAGCGTAACACCAGTATAAACAGAAGCTTCACGAGCAGCAACAGGCATTGATGAAGTATTACAGATAATAATCGTTCGCTCCATAAGTGCTCGCCCTGTTTTTGGGTCAATAATTTCAGGGAATTCGGTAATTGTTTCAACAACCTCACCTGCTCGCTCACCACAAGCTACAACAATAACAATATCCGCTTCGGCATTACGGCTCGTAGAATGTTGCAAAACTGTTTTACCAGCCCCGAAAGGACCAGGAATACAATATGTTCCGCCCTTTGCAACAGGGAAAAAAGTATCAATAGTTCGTATTTTCGTTACAAGAGGTTCTGTAGGCATAAGGCGTTCGGCATAACAGTCAATCGCTCGCTTAACGGGCCACTTAAAACTCATCGTTACAGGAATAACTTTGCCAGTACTGTCAGTTAGTTCAGCGATTGTTTCAGTTACAGGATACGAGCCTGCCTCTTTGATGCTCTTAACCGTGTATGTATCAAGAAGTGTAAAAGGCACCATAATCTTGTGTGTAAATGTGCTTTCAGGTACAGTACCCAACACATCGGCACGAATAACGGTATCGCCAACCTTTGCAACAGGAGTAAAATCCCATTTTTTATCAGTCGCAAGTGGCTCAACATACACGCCTCGCTCCAAAAAGTAACCTGTTTTTTCAGCGAGTTTTGGTAGTGGGTTTTGAAGACCGTCATATACTTGAGCCAATAGACCAGGTCCTAATTCAACAGACAATAGATCAGCAGTAAACTCAACTTCATCTCCAACCTTTATTCCCTTTGTAATCTCGTACACCTGAAGTTGAGCAATGTCACCACGAATACGGATAACCTCACTTTTAAGACGGGTGTTATCGACCGTTACATAGCCAACTTCATTTAAAGAAATAGTACCATCAAAGCGTACACTAATTAGGTTACCGTTAATGGCTGTAACTTTTCCTCTTGTGTTTGTCATATTATTTCTCCAAAATTTTATCGTAAATTGCTTTATATTCTGAGCGTCCAGCTTCTACACTAAATGATTGCGACCTTGTCTGTAACAAAAGGGAAACAGCATACGCAAACAAAGCGTCACGGTTAAAACCGGTTTTAGGACTCATTGCTTGAATAGCTGAAACGCGTGCCTTTGTTAAAAACTGTTCCGCTTTGAGTGGGTCATCAATCGCCATCGCCTCACGAGCAACACGCTTTACATCAAGTGATTCTGAAATCTGAAAACGCTCCATTTCTTCACGAGAAAGCGTCCACTGTAGTTTTTCTGCACGCACCTTTGCCAAGGCAAGCCTCAAGGAACGCTCATAATCAAACCACTTATCTAAAAAAGAACAACCTGTTTTCCTGCCATCAACTGGTGGCTCAAGTTTAAGATTTTTCAGTTCAGCATACACCTTTTTATTAACACAGCCTTCCATTTGCTTTAGAAACTGCTCGTATGTGAGCGGAGGCATTACACCAGGGAGTAAGGCAGGTAACTGTGCCATTACATAGTAGTATGATGTCATTAAACAGTGTCCTTTGCAACAGCATTTAGGATTTGTGCAACACGGGGATTAAGATAATTGGAAAAAATCGTTGCAACTTGTTCGCTCGAAAAATCATAATAGGCAGAACCGTCTTTCATGCCAACTCTAAAGCCTTGAGCAAGATCACTTGAAGTTTTTATTTCAACACCTGATGCAAGTTGATCTTTTAATGCGGCTATGAGTGAACTTTCTAATGATTGTCGATCCTTTTCAGAGAGAATAACCGATAAGTCATCATCACCAGCATTTTTTGCACACAACTTTACGGTTTCTGGTATCAAAGTTTTTAAGACCGATGAATCGTACATTTTAGCTGTCTCAGTTTTAATCAACTGGGAGAGTGCTTCCATTACGCCAACCTTAAAGGACAATAAGGTGTTTCGTCCTGCCTGCTCTATTGAAGAAATTGAGGCTTTTTCAAAGCGTTCGGCTTCTATCTTACCGTCGCTAACGATTTTAGCGGCTTCTGAACGAGCCTTTTCGATAATTTCATGAGCCCTTGTTTCCGCTTCTTGTACAATTTCTTTTGCTTTTGCTTCGGCAGAGTTCACCCCATCAGTTTTAATTTTATTGATAATTTCCTGTAATTGAACTTCCATTCAACGCTCCTTACATACGCTACTTTTTTCGCCAAATTATAAATCTAAAGGCACAAAAAAGTCAAGTCTTTTCTTGTTGTTATTTTTTATTATTCTCACATTTTTAGGCTCTTATGTCTCTGGAACAAATCGAGTATAATTGCGGTCGATAGTAATTATCGCGTTATATGTCGAGTCGGCTTCTCGTATGGCACTTCTTAAACATGCCAGTATTTCATCATTGGGTAATGTACATGTTTCTGGAATTTCTATATCAAATATAACATTAAGGGTATCATGGGCATGTACAACCCTAAAATCGTGCATAGAACAGTTAAAGCACTCTACTACTGCACTCACTTTTTTGAAAGCTTCATTTTGGACTGGGTCATTTTGTATAACAGGGTCGGTGTGTAAAACAAGTTGCAACTGCAAAAAACTGATTGCATCTGCCTCAATTTTATCTACGAGTGCATGAGCCTCAAGCAATGACCATTGTGAATCAACTTCAACATGTGCTGAGCCAAACCAATGCCCCACACCATAGTCATGTAAAATCAAATCGTGTATACCGTGAATACCTTCATAACTGGTGATAAAAGTGCGCACTTTATCTATTTGTTCAAACGAAGGGGCATGTCCTACCAAGTGATCAATAGTATCGCGTACTATATCAAAGGCTGACCGTAAAATAAAAAAAGAAACCACCATGCCCAAAATTCCATCTACTGACACACCAGTCAACGCATACACTAAAAACGAAACCAAAATAACTGATGTGGAAAGCACATCTGAACGAGCATCAAGCGCAGTAGCTTTCAAAACCGAAGACTGAATCTTTTTTGCCATCTTTTCATAAAAAATACTCAAAATGATTTTTACTGCAATGGAAAAAACGAGAACAAAAAATAAGGCAAGCGAAAGACGAGGTAACTCAGGATTTACTACCTTGACTATAGAACTTGCCATCAACTTCAAGCCCAGCATACCTATAATGATAGCGACTAATGAAGCACAGAGATATTCAGCTCGCGCATGCCCAAATGGATGCTCTTTGTCGGCAGGTTTTTTTGAAATATAAAAACTAAAAATAGTAACGACACTCGAAAAAATATCACTAAGGTTATTCACCCCATCCGCCAAAATAGATATGGACGATGAAAGAAGACCTATCGCAATTTTTGTACTACAAAGAGCGAGATTTATCACAATGCCAAGTTTGCCCGAAAATTGCCCCAAGCGAAAGTGAAAATCTTGCTCGCTTTCAGTGCTTCGCCGATGGAAAAAACCTTTATCCATTATAGGTCATCCTGTGAAAAAAGGGCGAACTCTGGACTTTTTGCTTCTTTTTTGTCAGTTACACTATCTTTTTCCAGTTCTTCGCCATTTATCAAAATACGGACCTTGCCTTCAAGTTTTCCAATTTCTTTTTCTAAACTACCTGAAAGTTTTACACCCTCTTCAAACAGAGAAAATGCTTCTTCCAAAGGCAAGGTAGGAACTCGTATTTTTTCGCTAATTTCTTCCAGTCTTTGTAATCTTTCTTCAAAATTTTTCATATCTTGTTTATAAGGGCACTTCTAAAAACTATCTACCGGTCGCTTGCCCGCCCTGACCGCCGTCAGATCGGACATTTTTAGAGGTTCCCAAAAGTAATTAAAGTGTATAATCGGCATAAACGATGGGCTAATCTTTGAACATCACTTCTAAGCGACCAATCCCACTACTCAGTTTTAATGTATGAGCGGCATCATGGTTTTTTCTATACTTTGATGTAATCTTCTCCCCATTGATCACGATACCACTAAACATTTTTGAGGAATTTCCTATAATGTTATAGTCTTCTGTTTTTGCATCAATATCAAGAATAATCTTTCCAATACCACAAGCAACAGCGCTTTCACCAGTTATCTTTCCTTGAAACGAAAAGGAGCCCACTCCACCACTAGCACGAAGGTTATTAAACGAAGAATTCAAAACTTCAAGTTTTCCTACACCCGATTCAATTTTAACAAGTTCAGAAACGGTTACATTTTCGAATAGGCTATACCCCACACCGCCATTCACTTTTAGTTTTGCCGTAGAAATGTTTTTTACCTTTAAGACACCAAGGCCAACATTGAGCTTTATTGCTTGAAAGTGTTTGCCTTTGGGAACAAGTATTTTAACAGTTCTTTTGCCATCAACAGCATGCGAAAAAAATCGTCCATCTTTATTTGACATGATGCTCAATATGCCATCTTTTTCGTCGATAGTCACTTCGTCTTCATCTATGTTTTTTAAAATACATTCAATAGATGAAACATCCTTTTCAATAATTCGCACACCAAAAACTGACGAAAATACTCTCAGTTTTGAAATTGCATGTACATCAAATTCCATATTTTCTCCTTGTTTTAAAAATAAATTTTATAGGCTTAGTCTGTCAAGTTATCACTAAAAACTGATTTTTTTAGAGGTTACCTTAACAAAAGGTTCAAAAATACCAACCTCTGTTATTGTATCTAAAATAGGCTTTTCTGTCTAGCATGGAGAAGTTTTTTAATGGTGATATTTAGGGGCACTTCTAAAAACTGTGACAGGGTAGCAAAGCATCTCGATGAGTTTTTAGAGGTGTCTTAGGTCGTGACACATACGAGGCAGCAAAATCCGCCCCAAACAATTATCGAGCAATTCTGTAAACTAAAAATAGGCATGGAAGTCAATTTTTGCAGAGAGTGTGTTTTCTGCACTCAAATACTAAGGGAAAGGGACACACTTTTGTTCGAAGCAAATGCACTTTGAAAAAACATCCTTGTTTTTTCAAAGTGGCCGAGAATTAAAAATTGAGAAAATTATATTTTTAATTCTCGCACTTACGCACCGTCTACATCCGTGTA
>JAFTEH010000069.1 GCA_017453745.1 Spirochaetaceae bacterium | reverse complement strand
TGCGTAAGTGCGAGAATTAAAAATATAATTTTCTCAATTTTTAATTCTCGGCCACTTTGAAAAAACAAGGATGTTTTTTCAAAGTGCATTTGCTTCGAACAAAAGTGTGTCCCTTTCCCTTAGTATTAGAGGCAGAAAACAATCTCTGCAAAAATTGATTTCCCGAGCAAGTATTACTTGATTCTTGTCAAAAAATCTATTTTGATTACCATGTTATAGGGAGCATATTATGGATAGGATACAAAAAGTCGTAGACCTCATACAACAGGCACATCACTGTGTCGCTTTTACAGGCGCTGGCATTAGTACACTTTCTGGAATTCGGGATTTTCGTGGAAAAAATGGATTATATAAACAACCTGAAACGGCTGAAATGTTTGACATAGATGTTTTTCATCAAAATCCTTCTATATATTATAGGCTTGCGCGTGAATTTATCTATGGACTTGATAAAAAAGAGCCTTCAATCGTGCACACAGTTCTTGCCAAACTTGAAGCGCAAGGAATATTAAAAGCGGTTATTACTCAAAACATAGATCTTTTACATCAAAAGGCTGGTAGTAAAACTATCTTTGAAATTCACGGCTCGCCCGAAATACACACATGCCAAAACTGTAAAACGACATTTCCATTTTCACAAGTAATGCACATAGCAGAAAAAGGAGAAGTGCCACACTGTAAAAAATGCGGAGGAGTGCTCAAACCTAATATTACTTTTTTTGGAGAAAGTTTGCCTCTACATGCACTCAAGGCATCTGAAGAACATGCTAAAAAAGCGGATGTAATGCTCGTTTTAGGTTCCAGTTTGACAGTATATCCAGCAGCGGCTTTGCCCGAAATAACGGTACATTCGGGCGGAAAACTTGTCATTGTAAACGAGCAAGCGACTCATCTTGACAGATATAGCACAGTACACCTTTCCGATCTACAAGAAACATTTGAAGCACTTGACAAATGCTTTTTGTAAAATGAACGATACCCCCAACGCCAACGCAGAGCGTTCGGGGTATACGCTAGTTGCGTAAGCGATGAGTTTAAATACTTTCCTTACAATTTCTAGCACAAAGTGCTACATTATACTCTCCGCATGAGTCAAGTACTCACACAGCATAAAACCAACTGAAAAGGCACTTTTAAAAACACAAGTTTATAAAAACGCTAAAACAAACTTTGCTCGTGAGCTACTTTTGCAAACACAGGACTCGGTGTTATAAGATAATCGTCTACATTCACTTGACGGCGATAGTTTTCCAACATACTTGCATCTTCTTCAAAAAAATGCTTGACAGCCTTAAAAAAAAGATGCATACAAACATGAGAGTCATCTTCTGCACGATGTGCGTCACATACCGTAATGTCAAAGGATTTAGCAAGATTTTGTAATGCGTAACTGGGAAAACCAGGATACACTTCCCTCGAAAAAATCAATGTATCAAAAACCTTATTTTTTAACTCACTTCCACCCAGACGCTTTAATTCCGCATTCATCATACTTATATCAAAACTAGCATTATGGATAACCAAAATACAGTTTTTTATAAATGCTAAAAAATCAAATATCACCGTTGCCATTGTCGGTTTATTTTTTACCATTTCATCGGTAATATGATTTACCTCTGTAGCTTCTTTTGGGATAGGCATCTCTGGATTTATGAGTACATTCATCCGCGCAATAATTCCGTTATGGTCAAACTTAATCGCCCCAATTTCTATTACCCTATCAATACCGGGTTTTAAGCCCGTCGTTTCCGTATCGAAAGCTACAAATGTTGCTTTTTCATATACGGCGCTTATCCAATTATACGAACTCATACAATTTTTACCGAAGGTTTTGCCCCGCCATTCAAAACTAATTCGCCTATTACCGTTGTTTTTTCCGTAACAAGCGATTGCAAGAAAGCAACCTCATCCTTTGCCACAACTGCTACTAAACCAATTCCCTGATTAAAAACCCTATACATTTCTGTCTTGCTTGTGTTTGAGCGTTTTTGTATTATCTGGTATAGTGGTGGCACAACCCAAGAATCCGAATGAATAATCGCGTCAAGTCCATTCGGTAAAACACGGGGAATATTTTCGTAAAAACCTCCACCAGTGATATGGGCGAGCGCTTTAATCAAATGTGGGTGACTTTGCAAAATTGGGTATATTACTTGCAAATAACTTCTATGCGGTGTCAATAAGGCTTTTTCGAGAGAACATTCTAGTTCAGGATATATAGTTGACAGAGGAACACCCTCAAATGTTTTCCGTATAAGAGAATAACCATTGGTATGTGGACTCGCTGAAGCAAAACCAATAAGCACATCGCCAGCTTGTATATGAGGAAGTGGCAGTATTTTTTCTTTTTCTACAACGCCCACAATAGTACCTGCAATATCAAACTCCGTTGGCTCGTATACACCTGGCATTTCTGCGGTTTCCCCACCTATCAATGCACAGCCATTTTCAACAGCCGCCTCAGACATACCACGGACCACTTCTGCAACAATCTGTGGTTCTAGTTTTGAAGTAGCAAAATAATCTAAAAAGAACAGAGGCTTTGCACCCTGCACTAAAATATCATCTACACAATGGTTGACAATATCCATACCAAGCGATGCATATCTTTTTACCGAAGATGCTAACTTGACCTTTGTACCGACACCATCAGTCGACGCAACCAGCACTGGTTCTTTCATATTGCGTAATTCGGCGCAGTCAAAAAGTCCCCCAAATGAACCTGTCTGTGACAAAACTGCTGGTGTATATGTTTGCTTCACTAAGGTGCCAATTAACTTGACAGTTTCATTTCCAGCATCAATATCAACTCCAGAAGCATCATACGCCGATACTGTGCGCTTTTTACTCGCTTCGACTATGCCACTTTGCGCAATGTCAGTTCGATACTGGCTATGTGGAAAATGAATAGTGGTTATTTTTTTATAGGCTTTTTCTACTGCCTCGCTCAATGTAGATGAAGTTGCAGTAACAGCAAGAACCCGACCACCATGCGAATACAAGGTACCGTCTTTGCGTATTGTGCCACAGTGAAACACACACACATCATCAGTTTGTTGCAAGTCGTTTTCTTGTAGTTCTACTTGGTGTAGAGCACCTTTCGGATATGCTTCATCTGCCATAACAACGGTTACGGCGGATTTGTCAGTCCAGCGGATTGTGCTTTTCGTCAAGTTTCCTTGTGCGCAATCAAGCATTGTCTGTGTCAAGTCGCCACTAAAAAGTGACATGAGAACTTGAGTTTCAGGATCACCAAAGCGGCAATTATATTCAAGCACTTTAGGACCATCTTTTGTTATCATCAAGCCCGCATACAAAACGCCCCTATACGGAGTACCTTGTTGGAAAAAATAGTTGAGCACAGGGGCAATCGCTATTTTTGCATATTCTTCCATTATGTCAAGTGGGTAATTTGGAACAGGTGCAAAAGCTCCCATACCGCCAGTGTTTTCCCCACGGTTACCGTCCAAAAGCCTTTTATGGTCTTGACTTGACGGCATTACCGCATAGTTTACCCCATCACAAAAGCTTAAAAGAGAAATTTCTTCCCCATCAAGTCGCTGTTCAATGACAATTTCGTCTATATTGTTGTTTTCAAACAACTCATACACAAGACCTATTGTTTCATGTGTGTTTTCAGGTAAAAAAACCCCCTTGCCAGCAGCAAGCCCCGATTCCTTGACGACAAGTTGCATATTTTGATGCGAGCGCACCCAGTCAATAGCAGTTTTATAATCTGTAAAAGTTTTATACTCTGCTGTAGGAATACCCAATTCGCTCATTAGTTTTTTAGAAAAAGCCTTTGAGCCTTCAATGTTGCTTGCCTCTTTCGACGGACCAAAACACATAATACCTCTTTTGGTCAATTCATCTACTAAACCAAGGCACAAGGGCACTTCTGTACCAACAACGCAAAGGTCAATACTATATTTTAGTGCACTATCGCACAAATCAGTAATCGCATTAGGAGCGACAGGAATGCAAGTGCCATATTTTTCCATCCCTGCATTACCTGGCGCAATAAAAAGGGTGACGCTTTTGTTTTCTATCAATTTTGAAGCGAGAGCATGTTCGCGTCCCCCAGAACCAACAAGTAAAACATTCATTATTCAGGATTATACCCAAAAATCAAAAAGATTCAATGTAACAGGGAACGGATTATACGGTAGCGAGAATGATAAAACTTATAAGGGGCTTAGTTATCGTTCCTCTATTTTGCGTATCCACAATAAAATGAGAACGCTTCAGCGATAGGGTTAAAAACAGCACGCCTTTTTCAGTGCTGTTTTAAACCCTTCTTATTAACCAATTCAGTAATTTTTTCTTTGTGCAGTTGTATAACACGCTTTTCATCAAAATGAGTTTCTGCCAACAAGCGAGAAGTTTTACGCATTGTGTACTTTTCATCCTGAGTCAGATTCAAGTACGAGATCATCTTTTGCAACAAATCCGCCGTGTCTTTTGGGCGACATAAAAACCCATTTTTCCCATCAAAAATAGGCACGCGCGTCCCTGGTGTATCTGCACCTATCAAAGCACATTCCAAAGCCATTGCTTGTAACAATATACGAGGAACCCCTTCGCGATACGACGGCAATACCACTACATCGGCCTTTGTTTCAAGGTAGGTTTTTATGTCAGTTATAAAACCCTCATAGACAATAGAACCATCTTGTATATACTCATCCACAAACGATTGAGAAATAACATCGGCATCATCGGTTTTGGTATCTTCAAACTTACCGAGAACGGCACACGAAACCCTATCCCCATATATGCGCTTTAACTGTCGACTTGCGTTAAGATATTCTACAAGCCCCTTTGAAACCAATAATCGACCAGCATATACAAACCGCGTTATTTTTTCACATATATCGGCTTGTTCCAAAGGTGTTGTGCGCTTGTAGTACTGTATATCCACACCAGTACCTGGGACAACTACAGAATTACTGTCAAGTACAATCCCCTTTTTCAAAAAAAGAGCCCTATCATCAGGATTTGCAAAAAAAGTAAATGTATGCCTCGCCTTTAACACACGAGAATATAGAAAAGAGAGGAGTGATTGGAGCAAGGACTTTTTCAGGTACACCCTCCCCAGCCCCGTCATATTTACCAACGCAGGAATACCCAAAGAGCGTGCCGCAAGCCCTCCGTAGATTACTGGCTTTGCATTAAAAAGCAAAACACAATCGGGTTTTTCTGCTTTTAGGAGCGCCTTTAATAAGCGCAACAGTTTCCACTCGGAAAAAACATTCGTTCCACGAGGGAAAAAATGCACTGGTTTATATGCGCAGATTTTTTCCATCAGTGGAACCGTGTCATCGGGATTTGCAAAAACAGTCACCTCCCAACCACTAGCAACAAAATCCTGTATGAGAGCCTTACTATAGTACAAATCCCGACATATATTTGTCACTAAAATAATTTTCATTGGGTAGCCGATTCAAATTTTTGCAAATCAAAGAAAAAACTATTCAATAACAGCGATAATATCAGAAGCCTTTACAATCAAATGCTCTTCGCTATTTATTTTAATCTGTGTTCCTGCGTATTTGTCGTAAATAACCGTATCACCAACAGAAACCTTGATTTTTTCCTTATCGTCGCCAACAGCTACAACTTTTGCTTCTTGGGTTTTTTCCTGAGCAGTCGCTGGAATATAAATCCCACCGGCAGTTTTTTCTTCCGCTTCAGTTGGCTTTAGCAACACCCTGTCTAACAATGGTCTAATTTTCATTATACAAACTCCATAATGAGTCATTTTGACCCAAATTTTTAAAATAAAACAGCCATTGCGTCAAACTGACACAACGCATCTGCATTACACTTCAAATATACTAAATTTTCACAATCAAGGCAAGAGTTTTAGTGGTTTTTTTTAACAAAACAGTAAAAAAAACGAGCAAACAGAACGGTATATGCTCCACCATAATAGTAGATTTCTGTTTTTTCCCTACTTTTACGCTTAAACTAAAAAAAATAATAATTTTGGCACGGAAATTGCTATATTCTGCTATGGTAAGGTATACTCTATCTTGCACATATTGAGGTACAACTATTATGAAAACAAAAGCAAGTACAACTATTTCAAGCTATTTTAGCGAAATTACAAAATATACACTATTAAGTCCCGAAGAAGAATATGAACTGGCTGTAAAAGCACAAAACGGAGATATGTATGCAAAAAATAGGCTCATTACTGCTAATTTACGCTTTGTCGTAAAAATAGCCAAAGAATACACAAATAGAGGGCTTCCCCTTTCTGACCTTATTAGCGAGGGCAATATAGGTCTGGTTACCGCTATTGAACACTTCCAAGCAGACCGAGATGTTAAACTTACATCCTATGCGGTGTGGTGGATTCGCCAAACGATACTAAAAGCAATTTCAGAAAATAGCCGTGCTATTCGGCTTCCCGAAAATCGCGTGAATGAACTTTTTCAGATTAAAAAATGTGCCCAAAACTTTACGGGAGCCGAAACCGAAAATGAAAAACTCGCTCGTATTTCGGCTTCTGTTGGGATTCCTGAAAAAGTTGTAATGCGCATTATGACAGCTTGTCGCACGCCTATTTCGTTTGATACAAAGATTTCTGGTGGTAGCGATGATTTAACAGTTGGCGATATGATAGAAGATAAAACAAATATCCGCCCCGAAGAATATGCACAGAGAGCCTATATCCAAAGCGAAATTGACACAATGCTTGAAAAACTCACCGAGCGTGAAGCGGAAATCATTCGCTATCGGTTTGGCTTAAATGGTTATCCACAACTTTCACTTGGGGAGTTGGGGGATATGTATAACTTAACAAAGGAGCGAATACGCCAAATCGAAAAACGAGGCCTCGAAAAACTAAACACGCATCGCAACTACAATGCTATGCACGAATATGTCGCATAGGTTTTTACATAAAACCGCGGTGGTAGGCAGACAACTTATCCTATCGAGCCCATAACAACAGATAAAAAAAGCGTACCTATTCCTGTTTGTAAACAAACAGAGTGCGGTACGCTTTTTTAGTTTAAGAAAAACTATTACGATCCCTTAATCAAGTTCTTCTGTAACTTGCGGGATACTTGAACGGTCGGTACGCTCGTTTGCCACACTCACCGATAAAATGCGCCCACGGTAGTTCAAATTAGTAAGTTTATTGATAATAGTATCCGCAACTGCACTTGAAACTTGCACAAAAGAGTAGTTATCGTAAATCTTTATTTCACCAATATCTTCTCGCTTTGCTTCGGTGTTTTTCAAAATGAGTAAAATAATATCCCGGTAAAAAACTCTGCGTATTTTACCAATGTTAAAAAACAAGGTCGTTGAAACACTTGCGTCAAAAGACATTTTTGAACCAGAATGCCTTTTTTCAAATGAATATCTCCCATCTCGTGAAACCATTTGCCGAATTAAATAACTAGCAATATAAGAACGCATACCAAAGGGAACATGTTTTCTAAATAAGGCTCTATCAGCATTTAGCTGTTGGATATTGGTTTCGGTTTTCACCTTAGAAAGTGTTTTATTTATTACAGAGATCATTTCATCTTCGGATTGAGTATTTGTGTTCAAATTTTAATTCTCCTGTACTATAAAAAATGAGTACGGCATAGTACATTAAAACCACTTTAAAGTCAAGTAAAAAAAGCAAATAAATGGATTTTTTTAGAATGCTTTTAAAAGTTTTTGGTTTGTTACACCTTGAGGCATTTATAAGAAGCCCCAAATGTCTAAAATTTTAGAAAATCTCACCGTTCTTGTTTTTTTTCAAAATTTTTTATATTATCTTTAATGGCATAACGGAAAAACCCGAAAACTTCAAATGTAGGGAATCTTTTAAAATGCGATGCGATACAAATATGCAAGTTGCGGTTTTACAAGAAGATATTGACGAGCATTATCCAGTTTTTTTAATCGACTTACAGTGGTTTGCCGCTGAAGATGAAGGGCGGACAGAAACCCCGAGCGAGTTCAAACTAAGAAAGGCCCGCGAAGATGGGCAAGTACCCAAAAGCGTTGAACTTCCTTCTGCCATAGCCTTATTTTTTATTGTGATAAGTTTGCTCTTTTTTGCTCGAAGTATTTTTGACAAAAGCATGCAGATTATGAGCTATTTTTTTCAAAACTGTACATCGGAATCAATTCGCCCATCCCTTTTTAATCTTTTTTTTCAGTACTTTGTCAGTCTGGTATTGCCACTCGCCGTGGTTTCCTGCCTTACGATAATACTCACTTACATTATACAATTTAAGGGCTTTGTATTTTCCACAAAATTGATAACGCCTAACTTTACTAAAATTTCACCAAACATTTTTCGCTTTTTTAAAAAAACACTTTTTTCGGGTGAGGGTTTGTTCAACTTTGGAAAATCGCTTTTCAAAGTTTTTTGCATTGTTTTAATTGCGTTTATTGTTATTCGGCTTAATTTTGCATACTTGCTATCTCTTTTAAGAACGGATATGGATAGTGCGGTGTTTTTTCTCGCAAAACTGTCTGCAATTATTTTGATACTTGCAGCACTCTTGTTTATAATCTTTGGGGTGATAGATTTCTTTTTTCAAAAGCGTCAATTTATGGAATCCCTCAAAATGAGTAAGCAAGAAGTGCGTGAGGAATACAAGCAACTTGAGGGTGACCCAAAAATTGCAGGTCAAATAAAAAAAAGAATGCAAGATATTTTACAAAAAAATGCTATTCAAAATGTTCCTAAGGCTGATGTGGTTATTACAAACCCGACCCACTACGCTGTTGCCCTTGACTATGATGAAAGTGTAATGAAAGCCCCACGCGTATTAGCAAAGGGTGCCGATTTAATGGCTGCTCGGATTAAAGAAATAGCGCTTGAACATGACATACCGATTATAGAAAATAAACCTTTGACACGAGCTATTTACGCAAATGTAGAACTTGGGGAAATCATTCCACCAAAATACTATACTGCTATGTCAGTTGTCATTGCTAAAGTATACGAAATAAATAAAACAAAACCGAAAGGCGCAAAAATTAAGACTTAAAACATGACAAGCATGCAAGTGAGTAAGTGTGTAAAAGGTTTTCGATGCAAGATGTCAAGTCTAAAGTTAAGAATCTTTAGACTTGACATATTTTTAGTTTTCGTATGTTTTTCTAAATGTGTATTTTACCAGTACACCATATATAGTGTAGAGTATCTCTGCATAGTCAAGTGTTTCTTGTAAAACCACCTTATCTAATTCTGTAAATTCATCAAGAGAAAGTTTTTTGAATACTGGTATAATTGTGTCAAGTTCTTGGGGCTTGTTAGCAGAAAGTTTTAAAACCTGTTCTTTAAGTTTTTTACCAACAATAAATGAAGTTGAACCTTTTAACGATGGAAAGTTCCGAGCATCAGTACTTGCAATGTAGCGCAACTCATATTGAGAATCGTGCTTTTTCACTGTATAGTCCAACGCTCTATATTGCGTAAGTAAACTAAATGTATCCTTTGGGCTTGTTTCAGTCTCACCTAATACAGTACGCGGTTTAATATCTGTAAATTGTGGATCAGTAAAAAAACATCAGGATTATCAATAAACCCCTGCACTGTTTCTACACCAACTACTGTGTAGCTCGGATTGCCAACGGCATTTTTACATGCCAGCACACAAAAAACTGATACTAATGCGACACCAAAAATAAATAAAGTTTTTTCATAAGTGTTCTCCTTAAACACATTAGTTTAGTGGTGCTTCTAAAAACTGCATAGGGTAGCGACATGCCTAACACTGCCCTGTCACTGGACAGGACCGTCAAGGCATCCAAATGAGTTTTTAGATGTCCCTACAGTAATATTTCATAAATATTCTAATTTTAGTCAAGTAAAATAGATAAAAATACGGAATATTAAGAAGAAAATACTTATTTTTTTAGCATTAAATCGTACTGAACAAAACGCCGTAAATCATTCGCAAATTTTCATTTTTAAAAGCCACAATCTGCTACACTTGTCAAGAATGATTTTATCGCTATTTCTTTTTGAAGATTTTTCGCTTTTGCCAATGATTGCCGTCAATGTGCAAAAGTAAGTCGCTACTTATTTCGCGCTCAAACCACAACCATGCAAACACTTCATTATCCTCATTGTAAAGTATATACTCACAGTAATTATCCGTCGGGGTGGAAACATAACCAAATGCAATGTTTGAGTATTCATAGTAATAAACAGGGAAAAAAGTTTCTGGATATACCTCTTCCATTTGATAGGTAAATTTCAATGGGGGCATCGCCTCCCTCTACATTTTCCCAAACGCCGACTAATTCTTCAGATGGGCTCCATGCGTCCTTAGCGTCAGGATATGTAAAATAATGAGGATATAGTTTCAGCCTGTCATCATCATCTTCAATCAGCACATATTCTCGTGGCTCACGATCGATATAACTAGAATGAGAATCTTCTGTCAAGGTACACAGTAATCCTCTGTCAGTAACATCAATATCAAAACTCACTCTTTCTTTATTCGGTCCAAAAGCGTTTTCTAAAAACATGCCACCACGATCATTCCCATGCGCATAACCTTTGAATGTAATGCCGCCGCTATTTCGGATGTTCATCGTAACTAAGTAGCCTAATTCAGGCTCTGCACTTATGATGGTTAGTTTATTTTCTGGCCAACCGTATTCCAGCCACTCAGTTTCAGTATTTTCTTGTGAAAAAATTGCTGCATAGTTATAGATACGATTATTAGACCAGTCTTGAAAGTAATCGTACTCCATGTACTCGTCGTCAAGTTCGCTTTCAGCGTCCATCTCGCTACTATCGTTTATAGCGGTGTTCACATCAGAAGAATTTACTCCAAGCCCATTATTCGTATCATCGCTTGTAGCTATTCTTTACCTGTACAACTGACAATGCTTAAAAATAAAAACACTAAAATAATAATGATAATCTGTTTTTTCATACATAATGGCATAGCCTATTTTCCACATTTTTCAACAAGGTGTAGTAGTATATTTTTTTAAACATACAGAGAATTTTTTATTTTTTCACACTAACTTGGCGAAAGATTCCTATTACTCTTACTTAACATAGTCCAAGCATGACAATTAGGTAGCTACTATGCAGTGGTCCACTAAATATAACAACACATACTACGAAAAACAATGTTCATAATAATTACCAGCAGAAAGAATGAGACTTTACTGCTCTTTTGTTTTTTTACTTTGAGCCTCACGCTAAAACAAATCAAAGCGACCGTTCCGTCTTGCTTGGCGTTCAGCAAAACCAAACAAAAGACGAGCCATAATCGCATACACTGCCCCAGTTATAAGTTCTGCAATGATCAGCATCCAAAAACTTTCACTGTGCGAATCAAATAAAGTATTCATAGCGGCGATTGCTTTTGTTAAGGGCATAAGCTGCGAGATAATTCTCCCGATTAACGGCAGCTGTGAAATTGGAAATTCTGCGCCTGTAAAAATCATCAAAAGATAACTGACAATATTTAACACAAGGTGCATGCTATCAGTAATTAAACCTACCATTGAAAGCAATAAACCAAAACAAGTAGCCGAAAACATTGCACACACTATTGCCAATGCAACAAGAGCTATATTAACATGCGAAAAGTCTACACCAAAAATTACTGCTCCTACAATAAGTCCACAACTTGACGCGGCAATAGCAAACATCGCAGGAAATAATCCATTTGCTAAAATCAGTGGAAGTTTTTTACAAGGCGAAGCTATAATTGAGCGCAATCTTCCAAAATATCGCTCGCCATCAAAAACATGACCAAGCCGAAATACGCAAACATTCGTACATAACAAAAATGCGTTTCCAATCACCCAACTTGTCAAGTCTTGCGTATTAAAACTATAGGATGCGAGCAGACAATAAAAAATCAGTGTAACCAGTGGATAACCAATTTCGTGCAAGATAAATTCTTCTGCTGCAAACGCTGCACGCCTCCCCTTGTGATAAAGATACGCTTGAGAAAAAAATGTTTTAATTTTCATGCTACCTCCAAGCTTGCTTGAATGCGTACACGAGTTTCGATTTTACGATAAAGCAATATTGACAAAACTGTGTACAATGCTGTCAAACCTAAAACTATTGCGAGTTTTTGAAAATACATTTCTGTGTCATGAACACCCCAAACCGACATACGCAAAAGTTCTACTGCGTGCGTTGGCGAAAGTATATAACTGACAAATCTCACTCCTTGTGGTAATATTGTAACTGGAAAGACAAAACCACATAAAAGACTTAACGGTATTTCAATCAAGTTCATGTAAAGTTCTGTTTTTCGTGACAGTGTCAACATATAAGCAATAACCGAAGAAATCACCACAAAAGCTAAAATCGTAACCATTAAGCTAAGAAAAAAATACATAGGACTTTCTAACTTGACAGGAATCCTAAAAATAACAACCGCTGTAACAAGTGAAATGACAAGTGTTAAAAGCGACATCACTGTGTTGCCAATTATTTTACCTAAGATAATAATCGGGAAACTTACTGGGGCAACAAAGATTAATGCTAATGTTCCACTGTATCGTTCACGGTTTATATCGCCTGCTGAGGAAAAACAAATGCATGACCAAAGCCCCATTAAACCGGCCCCTAACACAACAAAGGCAAAAAAGTTTTCTTCACCAGCATTGCGATACATTTGATACAGTAACACTGTACTTAAAATCGGGTTAGCAATTAAACAAAACCGAAACATCGGACGAGCAAAAGACTGTTTCATTTGCACTCGCATTGTACTTAATAAAGTTGTCAATATTTTTATCATAGTTTTATCCTTTTATCAATGTAATGTAAGCATCTTCTAAACTAGCATGTTCACCTTTTATTTCGCTAACGCTCCCACGAGCAACAAGTTTGCCTTTGTTGATTATGACAAGATTATCACATAGTTCTTCTACTTCATTTAGGTTATGTGTTGTAAGTAAAACGGTTTTACCACGCATCTTTAGTTTTCTAATAATATCGCGGAGCGTTCGTGCGCCCACTGGGTCAAGCCCTACGGTTGGCTCGTCCATAAATAGCACTTCAGGATCATTGATTAAGCCTCTCGCAATCTGTAGTCGTTGAATCATTCCCTTTGAATAGGTTTCAGCTAAATCATCTGCTCGCTCAACAAGGTCAACCAGTTCTAATATGTGCGGTATAAGAGTGCGTTGCTCTTTGCTGTCAAGTAAATACAGGTTTGCAAAATACCTTAAGTTGTCTTTTGCAGATAGTCTACGATACACACCCATTTCTCCACCAAAGATAAAATTAATTTTTTTACGGATATGTTTTTCTTCACCAAATGTGTTATAGCCTAAAACCTTACATTCACCACTAGTTGGCGCAAGTAGCGTTGTAAGCATTTTAATAGTGGTTGTTTTTCCTGCCCCATTTTGACCTAGTAACCCGAATATTTCGCCACGCTTGACTTCAAAGCTAATCCCGTCTACTGCCTTAACGGTGTGTTTTTCTCTTTTAAAAATTCCACGCTTGACTGTATACTCACGCTTTAAGTCATTTACTTCTATTACCTTATCCATTGACCTTACCTCTTTATTTCGATATATATCGAAATTCGATTATAATAGAAATAACTTTCAGTGTCAATAGCTAAAATTAATAAATTATAAAATTGTAAGAAAACTTTGAGCCTTTAACTATTTATCAGCCCACAGAAATCAATTTTCATAAAAATACCTTCCACTATTTGACGCCTCACTGTCTAAAGATTGATTTCCGTATTATCAATCTAGAGGGCTTTACAAAATATTTATAGTGTGTATAATAAACATGTTGGAGAAAACTTATGACCTTGCGAAAAAATATTACGATTGAGGAAGAGGACTTTCTCACAATTAGTCAACACTGTAAAAAGGTCGGTAAAACTTTATCTGAGTTTTTACGAGAAGCTGCCCTAGATATAATCGCAAAGCAAGAACAACTTGATTTATACGATTATCTAAACAAGAATATCTCCTTTGTTTCTGCTCAAGAACAGCGAGAATTTGATGAATTAGACCTTGATTTTGAAACCACTGGAAAAGCATTGACATTAGATGACATACTATAAAGTTTTATATTCTAAATCAGCAGAGAAGTTCATAAAACAGAATAGGGCAGTTGGTATTCGCTTTATAAAAGCATTCACTGAAATTGCCAACGATATATTGATAGTAAACAATTTTGACATCAAACGGTATCATCATAAGGATTATGACAACATATTTCGGTTAAGAATTGGTAAATATCGGGCTATTTTTCGCATCATAAAAAAAATAATAATTAATGTAATTGATATAGGCTCACGCAGTGGTATCTATAAAAGGAAATTATAAAATATTAATATGAAAAATTAGATTGAAGGCTGTGGCAGTAAATCTTGTTCGATGGTTTTAAGAAGTTCTTTTAAGGTATCAACTGATAGCCCATAGTACTTTGCTGTTTTTACTTGTTCTTCTGTGATAAAACCCTGCGTTTTTAACTCGTTCATGTGATGCGAAACAGTAGATGGTGCAAGTTTTAGTGTCTGAGCAATTTCACTTGCCGTAACGGTACCAGTCTTTGCTAACAGCACAAGGATTTGATACCGAGTTTCATCTGACAACGCTTTTAGGGCGGCGATAGTGTTGTCATGATTTTTTTTAGTCTCGCGAATGCTGTAAAACAAAAGTTGAATGTTGTGTTTTTTTCCATTGTGATAAAAAAACCTACAAGCCTTATATGGAAAAAAAAATGTCGCCACAAAATAAAAATGCTTATATGGTCCACGATTTTTAAATGTCTTTCCCATTAACTTTTGTGAACATTCTAACCCGTTCAATGTTTTTAAATTCTCGGTTAATTCCGCTCGGAATGAATCGATATTTTTTTTGTAATTTCGTACTGTTTCTTTTAATGGGGTGGCCTTCAACTCGTGAGCAAGTGAAAAATATTCTTCGATAAAACGGTCATTCTGTTGCACAAATGATGCAAAGCCCAAAAAGCTGTTTACTTTTTTTTCAAGTTTTATGTACAGAGTTTCTAAACCCTTGTCGTCTGTCAAGGCTTTTTTAATGTCTTTTTTTGTTATGTTAGAAGTATATTCCCATTCTGCTTGACGAAAAAGTCTTTCGTCCTTTGGAAGCGAAAGTATGTATGCCTTAAAACTTTCTAGGCTAAAGTCTTTGCCACACATATCAAGCAGAATGTCAAAAAACACAAGTGGCGAAAGTTCTGAAACTGCTTGAAAAGTTTCAAATAAAAAACGATATGTACGTTGCCATGCTGATACCTTTTCAGCACCATAGATTTCAGTGCACATCTGATGTTGCTCTTCGCCTGTGAGTAATGCTAAAACTCCAAACACCGCTTCAAACTCAATATCAAAAGCAAATGTACACATTTCATTTAAGGCTTCCCAACGCATAATTAATTTCACGCCATCCATCGTTTTTTCTACTATAATAATATACTATATTTAGCAAAAAAAGAAAATATATTTCAATGAAAAAAGTCTGGCTATATTCAAGGCAACATTGATATATATTATAACCGACTACTCATCAATAAACTGACTTGCTTGCATTGTGTAAAGTTCATTGTAATAGGAATTATTTTGCATAAGTATTTCGTGTGTGTCAAAGCCTATGATATGGCCATCGCGTAAAACTAAAACTTTATCAGCATTTTCAACCATCGAAAGTCTATGTGTTACAAAGAAAACAGTTTTGTTTTTTGTTAGTTGTAAAAAACTTTTGTATATTTCATATTCGGAGCGAGGAGCAATACTTGCTGTAGGTTCGTCAAGTATAACGATTTCAAAGTTACCAAAAAATGCGCGTGCGATTGCTAATTTTTGCCATTGTCCACCCGATAAATCTTTTCCACCTTCAAAGTGAATACCCAACAAAGTATCAAGGTTATCGCGTTGCTCAAATTCAGCTTGGGCTAAAACACTTTTTAGTTTGTCATCATTGGTAATGTCTTTTAGATTTGAAATCGCAATGTTTTCACGCAAAGTCAAATCAAACTTTGAATAGTCTTGAAATACTGCACCAATATTTTTTCTATAATCTTTGAGTAAAAAATTTTCTATCGAAATGTTGTCTAATTTGATTTGTCCGTCAAGTGGTTTATAAAATCTACACAACAACTTCATCAGTGTTGTTTTACCACTTCCGTTTTCACCAACGATTGCAATTTTTTCACCATTGTCTACTGAAAATGTAATATTTGTTAGTGCATTTGTTTCATTGTTAGGATATTTAAAACTTACATTTGAAAAAGAAAGACAAGAAAAATCTTTTTTAAAATTCATTGAACCATCATGATATGTTTTGTGCAATGAGATAAATGAAAAATATTTTTGCATAAACAAAAGTGTATCATATAACATACTTGAGTTTTCAACAAATTGTGAAATACTTTGTGTTGTATATAAAATCGAAGATGAAAAAACTAAAATGCTACCTACGAGATACACACCCGATAAAGTTCCAGCAATAACTAAATAAAAAACAAAAAAACTTATTGCCGTTGTGATAAGCAAAAAAATGAGCGATATAAAAAGTTTCTTTACCCTGTTTGCTCTTACACTTTTATTTATATTACGAAATGTTTTTTATATTTGTTAATAAAAAAATCATAAAGGTCAAAAAGTTTTACATCTTTAATGCCTTCTCTTGTGAGCAACACTTCAGTGTAATAATTTAGCTTTCGTGAATCTGGTGTGTTTGAAACCAAAACTTCAAACGCTTCTTGTTGAATTTTATAATAGACAATGCTTTGTGGAATAATAGCAATGAACATCAAAACGGAAATTATAATACTAAATTGTGATAAAATGACGAGCATTGAAATTGCCGTGATAAGATTGCCAAGTAGTCCTGCACCAAAGACTAATAAGTTCACAGGTCTCCATCCAATTTCTTGACTTAAAATTTCAATGTCATCGTAAAACTTGCTATCTTCAAAAATCGCTATATCAGGAATATTTTTTGCAGTGTTCATCAGAGAAATATTCAAGTGCAATGTCAACTTGTCAGTTAAAAATCCTTGAATGGTTGTGTACAATGGATGAAGAATATTTGACAACAAAAATGCAAAGGCCCACAACACAAGGAGAGAAATAATATTTGAATTATTTTGTGAGACGGTGTTCAATATTGCATTTGAAGAATAAATCAACAATGACGGCATCAATGCTTGTGCAGGGATAATAAGCAATAGCAACAGAGAATAAAAACGACTTGATTTAAAAACTACACCAATACATTTAGTATATGTTGAAATAAACTTTTTGAACATGGGGAGAGTATTGCTCCTTATTATTTTAATTGAACAACATCTACATTATATAAATTTAAAAAAAATTGTCAAGTAGTTTGTGCATGAGGAAGATTGCATTTGAGCTACTCCCTATTATAATCGTTCAAAGTGCCACAAAAATACTGGGTGCAGATATGTTCCGATTTGCCGTCAAGAAAAACAACAGTAATGCTCTGTCATCAGTACAAAAAACGAGTACGGTAAACCAACCACTGTGAGTGAGTATAACGGCTTGTTTTAGGCATAGATGATTAACAAGCATAAGAAACAAAAAAGCATATACTTGTTACATCGGCGCAATGCATCAAAAAATAGCAGAATAATAACATCTCAAACAGAGTCGATGTTGGTGGAGCAAGTCTCGTTACTTTTAGGGCTATGATATTTGGTTGTGTTGTGTCTACCATCTAAATGTAATATACCACACGGATTCGCTACATTGCTTTAGTGCCGATGATAATACGTTTCCTGGATACTGATTAATTGGGACTTGATTATGTCGTCTAAAAAAGACATAATACACATCCACATTATGATGAAAGAGGATTAAAACACATGCGAATAGGATTGGTACCATATAAATATATAAATAACGATGTGGAGTATAATATTGGCCAAATAGAGAAAGCTCTCAATGAATCACTTGACAAGGTTGACCTTCTTTGTTTTGGCGAAAGTTTTTTACAAGGCTTTGATTCGTTGAGATGGAATTATGAGGCTGATAAAGATATTGCAATAACATCGGATGCACCCGAAATGAAAAAGCTTCGCCAATGGAGCAAGGACTACAATACGGCCATCCTGTTTGGATACATAGAAAGAGATGGGAATAGGATATATTCCTCGTGTGCTGTCATGCATGAAGGCGAATTGATTTGCAATTACAGGCGAATATCCACAGGCTGGAAAGAAAGTAGCAAGACTGACGAGCACTATCAAGAAGGAACAGATATAAAAACTTTTGAACTGAAAAATAAAAAAATATCTATTGTCCTCTGCGGTGATTTATGGGAATATCCCGATAGATTTAAGACTGACAAGTTGCTGATTTGGCCTGTTTATGTAAATTATAATCTGAACGAGTGGATTATAGAAGAAAAGGAATATGCGACTCAAGCAGGCGATATTGCAAAAGAAGTCTTAATGATAAACTCGCTTTCAGATGATCCTGTTTCACATGGTGGGGCATTTTATTTCAAAGAGGGAAAGGTCGCTGACAGAATAACATTTGACTCGGAAGAAATATTGATCGTAGATGTATAGATTTACGAATTTATAAGAGCGATTAGATGATTATAGAATTTGACAATCGTATTTTTTGCAATATAGATTTAAGTAAAATGAGCTTTTGTGGGTTGAGTTCATTGGAAAATGTGATGAGGATTATGGTTAAGGGGCTGAGGGTGATACCTTGCAGTTATGCACCACGAGGATGGAGGTCGGAATATGAAATTTAAAAACATCCTGATTGTTGTAAAAGATATTGAACGGGCTATGCGGTTTTATCATGATGTATTTGGTTTTGAGTTGGTTTGCGATAACGGTGGAAACATGATTTTGACAGAAGGACTTGTTTTGCAAGAAGAGAAATACTGGAGAAAGTTTCTTGGAAAAGAGATTATTCCAGAGAATAATTCGTGCGAACTTTATTTTGAGGAATATGACATAGAACATTTTATTAGAACGCTTGAGAGTTATTATCCTGAAGTCAAGTATGTGAACCGACTTATGACGCACAGTTGGGGGCAGAAGGTTATACGCTTTTATGATCCTGATGGAAACCTTATTGAAGTAGGAACGCCCATATCACAAGGTGAGAAATAATATGTGAATTGTTTAGCGAAACATGTGCACGAATAATGACAGTTACATTGAAATAAAATGTGAACAAAGTTGAGTTTCAAATCGCTGCATCATATTACAAAACTCATCGTAACTTGTTGCTGTTTGCGGTATGGGAAAGCCGAGTGTTTTGATTGTACCACCGAGCCCATGCACAGTATGTTCCTTACCTTGTGCCAGTGTATCACTTGTGTATTCTTGTGCTGGAAATGGGTAAATAAGTTCTGCTTTGTTTGCAGGAAGAATATGCATATAAGTGATGAGTTGATGAACATCATCACGGTCAATCGGAGAATCTGAAAGTCGTTTATACTTCGCATCAAGGACAAAGTTTTCTTGTGGTATCGCTTCACCATAGTTAAAGTTTTTTATTTGCTCGCCTTTATAAAAGTCGGGGTAACAAGACCTACCACTCCACAGCGAAATTCCACCAGAACCCACCTTATTTCTAGGATGCTTAAAATTACATTTTACCAAAATCGTTGCAAGGTATTCCTCCCAAAGCCAAGCGCCATCAAAAAGAATGCCGTAAATCTGCTTTGAGTTGCTGCCATATTTTAATTTTTGATGCTTAAGAATTGCAAGACAGATTTTTTGCAAAGTTCGGTATTTTGTAAAATAGGGATGGTTTACCAGTTTTGCATTTTTAGAAATTATCTGCTCACGCTTGTAAGAACTATACGAAGGCGTTACTGAAGTAATCAGTTCAATATTATGACGCGTTTCGTCATTGCCGTAAAGAATAGTCTTACCAATGCCTTTAGTTTTTATCGCTTCGATTGTATGGCGGATAAGTTCCGTCATGTCGTTGTCGCAGGTACGTTCCCTCGTGTTGTAAGAAATCCGTCCACGAAAAGGAATATTTTCTTTTATGTGGCGGCTTATGTTCACCGCACCTTTTATATTTGCATCGTTTTTTTGTAAATGCTGATATGTTTTAAAAATGCCTTGCGACAGAGCGGCTTTCAAAAAATGAGGAAACATAAAAGTGAGAAAATCAAACATGCCTTTGCTTGAAAAGTGTTTTAATGCAAAAAGGTTCAGTGAAAAAACTTTTTGTAACAGGTAATGCAAGAAAAAATCTTCTTTTTGTCGTGTCGGCTCGTTAGGTGTAAAGCGAGAAGTTATTTCAAGTTGCGTTTCGCCACAACCAATAAATCCCATGAGGTTGCCGGTGGTAAGTTTTACTTTTGAAAGTTCCGCTTCACTTTCACCAGAACCTGCCATAGTAAAAACGGGAAACTTGTCAATGTCGTCTTTGTTGTCGCCCAAGACTTTTGGAAATACAAGTAGTGCTGGATTTTTCGCACACAAGTCTTGTAGCGAAATGTTAGCTATTTTGGATAGGTCGCGGTAAGCGGACTTTGCTTCACACGGCTGGCATCCCATTTGTGAGAATGATTTTCCTAAGTTGTTATCAGTGGTGGAAAGTGAAATCATTTATTCTCCAGAGCTTTTTCCAGTTCCTCAAGATATAAATCGTAGTCGCTTTTGTAGAGCCTGTCTTGAACGATGCGGTATTTTTCAAATTCTGTTTCTGCGTGAAGTTTTGCTATTTCTGCACTCACTTTCCCCGCATCTTGTAAAAGTCCGTATTCAAACATTTCGATAAACGAATTCAATCTTTTTTCCCAATCTGACATTGTAAGAGGAATTTTTCTTAATGCCATGTTTTCCGCAAAATCAAGATAAGCTGTAACCATACGGTTTAGTTGAGAAAGTTCAAATTCTGAAAGATAATTCTTTGCAACCGTAACATCAGATTTTTTAATTTTGCCGTTTGGTGCATCCTGCCATGTTGTCAGTCCCATGTGACTTTTACTTGCATCAGCCCGTTCTACTATTAATTCAGCAGCTGTGTGTCCATGCACTGCATAATGCATTTTATTTTGAACACTTGCGTAAAAACGTTTTGTTGAAGCAGCATTTTTGTCATAGTCAATAGAAGTCGCGTAAATGTCAGTTACTTTCTGATAAAACTTTCTTTCGCTGGTACGGATTTCACGAATTCTTTCAAGCTGTTCTTCAAAATATTCTTCTGTAAGAATTGAACCTCCGTTTTTAAGGCGTTCTTCATCCATTACCCATCCTTTAATAGTGTAGTCCTTTGCAATCTGATTTACCCATTTACGGAATTGTACGGCACGCTCTGAATTTACCTTAAATCCAACTGCAATAATCATTTGAAGATTGTAATGATCAACTTCTCTGGAAACCTGTCGGCTGCCTTCAGCTTGAACTATTCGAAATTTTCGAATAGTTGAACTTTCTTCAAGTTCAGAATCTTCATAAATCTTTTTTATATGATAATTGATTGTGTTTGTTTCAACATCATATAAAACAGCGAGCATTTTTTGAGTAATCCAGATGTTTTCGTCTTCATAATGGACTTCAACACTTTCTTTGCTGTCTCCAGTTGCCGCAACAAAAGTAAGATATTCCGCCGCTGAACTTCGGATTGTAACTTCTTTTTTCTTTGCCATGCTATTCTTCCTCTGAACTTACCTGTGGATTGTCATAGGCCTTTTTCAAAGTGTCGAACTTATCATTCTCATTTTCCCTGCCACGAAGATATTCTTTAAGCAATGGTGCAAGGTGATATTCCCACAACTTATCAAAATCGTTGTCAAGTTCTTTGAGCTTCAAGAAATATGCTCCGCCAATGTGATAGGCTGAGGAAAGACCGTCAATTCCGCTGTGAGTTTTTTCGTTCCAAATTGCATTGTTCAATGCACTCATTCTGCTTTTTGCTTTCTCACGGATTGAATCGTCAAGTTCATTCAACATTTCGATTCGGTCACCGGCCTTTACTTCCACAAAAGTAAATCGCCTGCGAAATGCAAAGTCCATGCTCTCTACCCCGCGGTCAATGTCGTTCATGGTACCGATGATGTACACATTTTCTGGGATGAAAAAATGACCAAAATTGTCGCTGTCGGTGATTTTGAGAACTTCGTCAAATGCGTTCGGCTCACTTTGCAGATTGGCATATTGCGTCCGCAGGCTGTTGCATTTTTCTGCACCCCGATAACCTGGCTCAATCGCAAAAAACAACTCGCCAAATATTTTACTCATATCTCCTCGGTTGATTTCATCGATGATGAAGACGAATGGGGTGTTGTCGTTTTCATTCTCCAAAACTTGAACTTCTAATTCTTCATAATCATTTTGTTTTTCTTTTTCGAATTTTTTTGCCCTATCTAATAATACTTGTAAAGTCCAACCATATTCAGAATAATCGATTCTACTTGTACGACCATTTGTTAATTTCGAAATTAAATCCCAATATTTATCTTTATCATAATTTGACAAATCATAAATACCTTCATTCAAAAAATAATCGTACATTAACCTCATATTTTCTTTCGACTCAGTGCGAGGTGATTTTTCCTTATAAAGCAAACGACCATCCTCTGTTAATCTCAATGGATAAGAACTTTGTGATGTCGTATAAGAAGTTATTTTCCCAGATTTTACATCATCAAGCAAACTTTTATATACAGTATTAAATGAAGAATCTTGAATTCTTGTCACAGGAATGGACTTTTTAAAATTTTTAAGTATTGTTCTCTCGCAGAATTTCTTAAACACGCCATCTTTTCGCTCAAAGCCAACTTGACCATCTCCGTTGTTTACTGGTCGCAATCCTTCGACAAAATCAGTATAGTCATAGCTGGGGTGGAATTGTACAAAACCAATTTCGCTTTCGCTACAACCCATCGCTTCTGCAATCTCGTGGGCAAGGTGGGTTTTACCAGTGCCCGGTGCTCCGTGCAAGATTATGTTGCGGGTTTTGGTAAGTAGTGTAGCGACTTCGCTTGTAAGAGTGTTATTCATTTGTGGTTCTCCTTGGGTGTTATCATCATTTTTCGATGCGATAGTAGATTCAATCCATCGTTTTATTTGATTTAACTCAATCTTTTGATTAGGATTCAACCTAATAGCTTCATCAAGAATATCTAATGCATTGTCTTTCGTTATATTATTAAATCCACCTTGAGAAATACGTTGTTTCCCAAAGAGGAATTTCTTATCTGTATCATCTATCATGTTTTCAAAAGCAATACAAAGACTTCTATCTCCAATTAGGTTTGATATACGGTCATTACCTAATTCTATGGGAACTTTTTCAATTTCTGCATTTCCATATATTCCAACAATCTTTTTATTTGAACTGAAAAAAATTGCAAACTTATTCGTTTCAGCCTTTTGAGGTGGATTTTGAAACTGTGCATAACCATAAATATGATCCATCGTATTATTTGAGTTTTCAAAATCAAAATTCCAACTTTCATTTGCTATATTACCTTCTTGCTGTGTCCATCTAAAACCTGTTTTATTGTCTGATGGTTTTTTCCACCCATTGTCATTCCATGCAATATTTGCGATGATATATGATGTGCTTTCATCATAAGTTTCGCAGTAAATGTCGTTTAACCATTTACCATTATAAAACCAATATTTTGTCGGCGGTAAATTATAGTCGATATTTTTGATTTTCTTTGTTGCAGCACTAAGCGAAGTTTCTTCACCATCAAACAAAACCTTCCTGTCGGATACGACTATGGCTTTGTATTCTTTTCCATCATGACGGCAAACCAACTCAGCACCATTGCGAATTCCCATTTCCGAAAAGTTCAATCGAGGTCTACGAGATTGCTTATCATTTTCTGTTTGCTCTATATTACCATTTGACATTTTTATTCCTCATTTTCAAAAATGTTTTCTCCAATGCCAGGCAAATGTATCAATTCCTGAAGTTTTTTTTGTAGAATGTTTTTATCTGGCAATTTCAATTGATACTGTGAAACCAGTAAAGGCGAAAGAGTTCTACTTAATGCATATTCCACAACTTCATTATTTTTACTTGCACATAAAATAAGTCCAACACTCGGATTTTCATGGTCTTTTTTGACTTGCCTATCTAGTGCTTCAAGATAGAAATCCATTTTGGAAACATATTCAGGCTTAAACTTTCCAATCTTCAATTCGATAGCAACTAAACATTTTAATTCTCTATGAGTAAAAAGCAAATCTATAAAAAAGTCTGTATCTCCAACTTGAATTGTGTATTCTTCGCCTACAAATGTAAAATCCTTTCCAAGTTCAAGAACAAATTTTTTCATCTGACTTATCAAACCTTTTTTTAAATTGTTTTCGCTGAATTTTTCTGGTAAATCAAGAAATTCAATCACATAAGAGTCAAGAAAAGGATTCACTGGTAATTTTTTAACTGGTTCAGGTAAGATAGGTGACTTAGAGAGTAATGCACGCTCATAATATCCACTTTCTATCTGGCGTTCCAATTCTCTTTTAGAATACCGTTCCTTGATTGCAAGTTTAACATAAAATTCTCGTTCTTCTTTTGACTTAGAACATGACATTATAATTAGATTATTCGTCCAACTTAATTGTGTCACCAGTGGTGACACAATTTCATCATCACAATATGTTTCGTAAAACTGCTTCATCCTATACAGTCCACGACGATTAAATCCTTTTAGGTCAGGATGAGTCTGTTTAAGTAAATCAGCAATCTCATCAATATATTTATCTCCATATTGTGTATCTTTGGATTTTGTGCTCAAAATTTTACCAATTAACCAATACATTGTTATTAGTTCTTCGTTAACTTTTCTAAGTGCATTATCTTTTGCTTTTGTAATAATATCAATGATTTCATTTACTTCTAATTGTGGATTTAGTAATTGTTTCTTATTCATATTGATTCCTAAATTCATTATAATCATTCACCAACTTTTTCTTTATGCCAATCAAAATCGGCAGGCACCTTTAGGCTACCTATCAATTCTTCAAACAAAGCAAGCGTTTTCTCTTTTGTCATATCACTATCTTGAAGTGCCTTTTTATTGGTGTTCCAGCCTTATCCTTTTTATTCATCTTAGCTAAAGAGCTAACCAATGTTTCCACAATGGACTTTTGCTCTCTGGTTAATGTGTTATAGTTTTCTAAAAAAGTATCACTCATTTTGTCACGCCTCTCATCACATTATACACCAAGCCAGAGCATTTTGACAAGAGTGCTTAGTTTCTAGCAATAAAAGTCTAGTCGACCAAACATTTCTTCCCACTTTCTGATTATCTCAAAAGTTCGAGTTTCGATAATCCTTAAGAGATTGTTTAAAACATGATTCGGTATTCTTGAATTATTGTTTGCTAACAAACACTTTCCTGCTTTTGTAATCCAAACTTTTGTACCATCAATTTTCGGTTTACCTTCTGCAATATGTACATGTATCGGTTCAATCGGTAATCCTTCATTTGCCCAAAAATACACAAAATAAGGCCCGATCTTAAAAACTTGAGGCATTTTGGAATCCACCTGTTTGGGAAAACTCAATTATTAAATGAGCCATTGATTCAATGATTTCTTGATATGTGGCAATCTCTGTTTCAGTAAAGCCGTTTATATTTTCCCACCGATAAGACGGCAAATAACACGAAGCATTATGAAAGCCATCGACTTCATCTGGTTTTTCGATATAAACTTCCACACTCCCATCGGCTAGCATTTGTGAATGAACGAACTCTGTATCATCATTAAGTGTCAAGATTGGATATTTCATTTCCGCCACTCCTCGCATCTATTATACACTAAATCCTTTTAACGCAGTTTCAATACTAATAGCCTTAACTTTAGAATTTTTAAAGTCTTTTAAGTTTTCTGTAACTATATAGTCTAAATCCGCATTTTTAGCACATACCATTTGTAGCCCATCTTCTAAATCAAAAAACTGGGTTTCTTTTAAGACACTCATAAAGTCGGCTTTTTCTTCTACCAATATCTCAAAATTAGAAACAAGTAGCAACAGCAAATTCTGGAGCTGCTCGATACTAAAATGCTTTCGGCAAATATAAAAAACATCGGTCAAAGAATGGGAAGTTACATATCCTTTTATCTTACCATCCAAACAGTGCTTTATAATTGTCCTAGCGTTTGTATGAAACAAATTATCAGGAATCAGCCAATATAGAATGATATTTGTATCGAGCAATACTCTCATACTATAACCCATACTTTTCTTCCAAATACGCAACTTTTTCTTTACGCCAATCAAAATCAGCAGGCACATTTAGGCTTCCTGCCAACTCTTCAAATAAAGCAAGCGTTTTCTCTTTTGTCATACCGTTGTCTTGAATGGCTTTTTTATTGGGAGATTCACTATTAGCCTTGTTATTCATCTTGGCTAGCGAGAAAACCAATGTTTCCACAATGGACTTTTGCTCTCTGGTTAATGTATTATAGTTTTCTAAAAAAGTATCAGTCATTTTCGCCACTCCTCACACCATTATACACTAAACTTGAGGGTTTTGGCAAGGGGTATTATGAAAGCCATCGGTTTCATCTGGTTTTGTTTGTATGCGGCTTAACCAATGCTTAGCACCGATTAACCATGTTGTTTCTTTACCTCACTCATCAATATCATAGTCTTCGATGTTGAGCTGTTTTATATTAGTCGACTTATGGTCTTTCGTTACTTCACTCCAGTGCTTGTTATATTGTTCAATAAATGCACGTTTGGTACCATCAAACAACCAAGCACACCACACACATTGACCTTCACGATTTTTAAGGGGAATAAAATGCACTGTAATATCCAAAACTTTTCGTGGGTTGCCCTCTGGAATAAAACTTACAGAAAAATTCCGCTTCATTTCCTCATCGACCTTTCTAAGAGGTGGTAAGCCATCTTTCACACATTCGAGGATCTGAAAATCTGGCACTTCCGCGTAATACACCCAAACCCCGTTTGGCAATTGTCGCTTTTCCAAACTAAGTGGGATAGGTTTCGAGTTCTGACCAGGGTAATACAATTCCACCTCGCGAAAATAAATCTCCTCATGCTCAACATAATTTCCCGAAAATGCAATCGCAAGCCCCTTTGATTTTCCGCCAGTGTTAAGCACACTATAGGTTTGTTGCCTTCCAATTTCGCAATATGTCGGTGTTATGTAGGAAATGAATTTAGGTGGTGCCGATTTGGTTGCCGATTCAGGAAGTGCATAATAATAGGTCGTCGTTTTTTCAGCGTAGTCCTCCATAGCCAAATCGTCGGCAAAGCTCCCCTGCCCCACTTCAAGTGTCAACATGGGTTCAATTTCGTCTAATGCCTCATCAACGAGGGTCCAATTACTATTTAATATTTCTTTCCAAGCGGCAAGGTCATCGACAATCCCTTTCCACTGTGCTAGTGTTGTTCTCCTTTTGATACTAGCGTACTTTCCAATTTTTGCAAAGGCATCGACGGAAATCTTTTGGTTGATAAAGTTTAGAGTCAAGCAATCGCTGTCAAAACAGGCAATGGACAACACTTCGGTACTCAAGTTTTCCGAAAGCGACCTACACAGGTTAGTGGATTCTTCGGTGTAAAATTCGATTCCATCAGAGCAAACAGAAAACCATGCCTCGCCAGCATAAACATAAACCGACAAGTCCGCTTCTTCCAAACTCTCAACTTGACGAAGTCCTTGCGTCTTAAGGGCTTCCGCCAAAACCTTTTGAAGCGATTCACCTCTAATGCCTTCCGTCTTACGCACATGCACATTCGAAAAAAAACTACCCATTTATATTACCTGACAATGACCATTATAGCAGATTCGCTTCTTTAGGTCTTATTTTAAGAAAATTATAGAGAAATCTAGCCTTATTTTCAAAGGAAATATTTTTAAATTTCGTTGACCAAGCCATTACATTTTATCCTTTCAATATTATAACTCTTTCCACGAAAAAGTCATCTCTTCAAAAGCTTCTTCCTGCATAATTTTTATTTTTGAATCAAATTTCGAGTACGATACTGCTTTTCTCCTCACACCATTATGCACTAAATTTGAGGCATTTTGGAATCCACCTGTTCTAGAAAACTCAATTATTAGATGTGCCATTGACTCGATGATTTCTTGATATGTGGCAATCTCTGTTTCAGTAAAGCCGTTTATATTTTCCCAGCGATAAGACGGCAAATAGCACGAAGCATTATGAAATCCATCAGTTGCATCTGGTTTTTCGATATAAACTTCCACACTCCCATCGGCTAGCATTTGTGAATGAACGAACTCTGTATCATCATTAAGTGTCAAGATTGGATATTTCATCTTTGATGTTCCTCTCATCATATTATACACCAAGCTAGACCATTTTGACAAGAGTGCTGTTGCTCGTTTATGTCTTGTGCATTGAACTGTAAAACAAAAACCGCTAGAGCAAAAAAGCATAAAACGAAAATTTACTTTACCGAGCGCATTGCTAAAAAAGTAGGTATGTGTAAATCGTGTAGTCTCCCCTCGCCGTTAGTATCTTCATAGAGATTAAGCAAGCGAAAACCTGTGTCAAGTTGACCTTGGATTTGCTCTTCTAGTGAATGAGAAAACTGCACTCCTGAATCACTTTGTTGTAATTGTTGCATTTGCTCGGGATTTTTTAATGGGTTAAATGGAAGTGAGTTTATAATTGTCTTTTCATTTTCATCTACAATATGATTGATATAGTGGTCAACACCCGAAAGCAAATAGCCACCTCTTTTTAAAACGCGGTAACACTCTTTCCAAATTGCACGCACATCTTCCACATAGCAATTTGAAACAGGATGAAAGATAATGTCAAACTCGCCATCATCAAAAGGAAGTGGCTTTGTCATGTCCGCTTGAATAATACGAATGGTGTACTGTTCTCGTTGTGCAACCAAATGCTCCATTTCAATTTGCCTTGACGAATAATCTAAAACGGTACAGTCAGCTCCAAGTGCTGCAAAGATTGGCATTTGTTGTCCACCACCACAAGCAAGTCCTAAAATTTTTTTGTCATGTAAATTGCCAAGCCACTCGTGCGGAACAGGCTTTGTCGGTGTGAGTAGCACATCCCATTCACCAGCCAAAGCTTTTAAGTATGTTTCGTGTGAAATAGGTTTTCCCCACTGCCACCCTTCGTCAATCCACCTGTCAATCGTTTTTGCATTTATGTCTTGGTAATTCATGCTTATGATTATAGCAAACCGCACATCAAAATTCAAGTTATGATGGTGTTGTATACATCGGGTATCTCTAAAGTCTAGCCAATGACAAAAAAATCTTTTTCTTCGTTTTTAGCGTAGCCGTAGCATGTTTTTTTGCAGGTTTCTGACAAGTTAAAAATAATGATGCTATCCTCTTCGGTGAAATTTTTCATATAAGTGTTTTTGATTTCTGTTTCAATGTTTCGTAAAACTGTTTCGCTATTTGTTATTTCAAAAACAGAATACTGCAACCGAAAACCAAACTTTGAAAGGTATTTTGAAAATTTGGTGCGTACCTTGTCATTACTAATGTCATAACTAATTAAAAGCATCATATCTCCTTAAAAAATTCCGCATTAGCGGTGTTGCACGGAGGCAACGAATCTCAGTTTGTAAAAGCAACATATTTGAGCAAACTGCTATTGACAAAAATTGCACGGATGTAATTTTTGTCATATCTCCTTAGTGTCAAGTATTTCAAATACAGGAAACTCGCATGCTCTTTTTTCTCGCATAAAGGCTCGATAAAAAGTTTGCAAGTACAAAAACATTTCATTTTTCTGTTCAATAATTGCTTTTAAAATCAAACCAACATATTTTTTAGAATTTTTCCAAGGCAAAATATACTGATTTTGATTTTTCCAAAAATCTTTTTCGCTTACTTGTTTCAAATTAAGCGCTTTTAAAATTGCTTCATCAACAATCGGACGGAATGGTTCTTCTAAATCGCAGACCAAAGATTTACGATGAAAAAACTGTGTGTGAAGTACACCGACATACACATCAAAACCATACATTTCTAAAAGTGCATGTATAATATTAAAAAGTATCGTGTAGCCAATATCCATAAGCGTATTTGTAATGTCAATTTTTGTACGAGGACGGCGAGCCTTCCAGTTATGATTTTGAAACAAGGATTTAAAATAAAGTTTAGCACAGATTCCCTCAATCCCCATAATCTCTTGACGAGAAAGATTAGGTTGTAAAACATCTTTTTCAAAAGTGGTCAGTTTAAAAATAGTTTCTTTGTCGCTTTCAGTTTTTTGTCGTTTCTTTTTTAGAAGTTTAAGTTGATTGTGAATCTTGTTAGAAATGATGTGTGCAGCAATGTCAGTTTTGTTGTATGCGTATTGCTTTTGTCGTAAAAGCACATTGCCTTCTGCTTTGGATGGGAGCATTGTTGTTACGCGCAAGTTCGGTGTCATAAAGCAAATTGAAAAACCAAACTTTTTAGAGCGGTCAAGTAGTCCAGTGGTAAGACAATAATCGCCACAGATAAATAAAATAAAAAGACGATAACAACTTGACTGATGTTTCATATTTCCGTCAGCATCAGTTACAATGATGTTGTCATTTTTAAAACTAATCTTTTCGCCTTCGCTCGTAAAAACAAAAGCTATCTGCTTAAACTCAAAATCTTTTGTACTCATCATAACGCATATCCTAAAAACGATGAGTGGCTTTCTTACCTTAAAAACCCATAATAGTTATCGGCTTTTTTTTACTTTTTTATAGTGTTAGGCTACGCTATAGTGTTAATGCTTGTTTTGTAATCTGGTAAACATACACGCCTTTATCGCATGGTACAAGCGGACAGAGTAGTGTGAGCGAATCTTCCTTAAGTGATAGTTAGCATTACCATTTTTAATTTTTTTCATTTTCAGCCACTTTAATGCCGTAATAATGAATTGAAGAAATTGCGTATACAATTTGGAATCTGTTGGTGATAATTGTTTTTCTCATAACAACAAATCTTTGATAAAGTTTATGTAATTTGTCCAATGGACTATACAATTTACATAAAATATGCTACAATACAAGATATGATTATAGAGAGAACATTGAGCACAAGAATACAAAAGCTTCTCAAGACATATCCAGTTGTTACATTGACAGGTTGTAGGCAATGTGGAAAATCTACCTTGTTAAAGCACCTCTTGCCAGACTACAAATATGTTTCCCTTGAAGATTTGGACATCCGACAGGTAGCCGAAACAGACCCACGCCACTTTTTATCCATATATAAAGATAAAACCATTATCGATGAAATCCAACGAGTTCCAAGCCTGCTCTCTTATATCCAAACGGCGATTGACTTACGCAATGAAACTGGTGTTTATGTTCTTACCGGTAGCCATAATCTTTTGTTGATGCAATCTATAAGCCAAAGCCTTGCCGGAAGGACTGCCCTTTTGACTTTAGCCCCTTTTTCTGTGGATGAGCTTAAAAACGCCTCGCTTTTGCCAGAAACGGTAAATCAAGTGCTTTACAAAGGGATGTACCCGCGTATTTACGACAAGAACATCGACCCCATTGATTTTTATCCTGCGTACACACAAACATACATTGAACGCGATGTGAGACTCTTGAAAAACATTAGTGATGTGTCAACATTCCATAAATTTTTAAAACTATGTGCAGGTAGGTGCTCACAACTATTACAAGTTTCGGCTTTGGCAGACGACTGTGGTATTAGCCGAAAGACTGTGGAAGCTTGGCTTTCCGTTTTAGAAACGAGTTACATTATTTATTTTTTAAAACCCTACCACAAAAACTTTGGAAAAAGGCTCATCAAAAATGCAAAGATGTATTTTTATGATACCGGTCTCGTTGCTTCGCTTTTAGGTATTACTCAAGCCGAACAAATCGAAACATTTTATATGCGAGGTGCGTTATTTGAAAACTTTATCGTTTCAGAATTGTATAAAAAAAACTTATTTGAAGGCTTGAATGACAACTTGTATTTTTGGCGTGATAGCAATGGTTTAGAGGTTGACATAATAGAAGAAAAAAATCTTGAAACCTTTGCATACGAAATAAAGGCTTGCGAAACTATGAACAGAGACTTTATGGTAAACTTAAAAAAATTGCAAACCTTGTCTGGTATCAAAACCGAAAACACAAACATCATCTACGGCGGCGAAAAAAACAGTAGTGCTTCAGAGTTTTCGAGCGGCTACATTTCTTGGCGTAATGTTGCTACAGTGGCCCCCAGCATTGCACGAGGTAGGCATTAGCTTTTAAGTTTTATAGGCTACTGAGCGAAATTCTAAGGAACTATCTTTTTCAATACCCTAGCCAGTAACTATAGCCACGAAATTCCGTAGGAATTTCCAAATCCGTGTGGCAAAAAAGGGGATCTTTCACGCTCTCCAACCCTCAATCCACCGTAGCCTGTGCGTTAACTACCAGTAGCCTGAGCCGATGTTAATCGGCGTGCGTTAGCAACGGAATCCGTGTGATACTTACCACGAGATTGCTTCGCTTCGCTCGCAATGACCAGTTTACATGATCCTTAGCTAGCGAAACAATCTCGCAAAAACTCCTTCAAAAAAATACAAGTATACTTGTATTTAGGCGGTTGACAAACCGCCTAAAAAATTTTTTTTGGAGGCTTTTAATGAAAAAGCGAATTTTTTTTGGTTTATTGGCTCTTGTTCTGGTTGCGTCGTTTGTTGCTTGTAAGCAAGTAAACGATTCAAATCCAACCCTAGCAACAAGTTTGAAACTCAGTCCAAGCAAGTATGTAACAACTACTCGTCCATTCTCTTGTACACCAATTGAGTTTAAATCAGATGGGACATATTCTGGTCATTATAATTTTCAAGGTGGTTCCGAGTTTAATTTCAATGGCGCTTATCAGGTAATTGGCGATGTGATAATCTTACACAACAAAGAATATACCTACAACTCTGGTACTTCAATACATAGCGAGTGTATTTTAACGGGATTTTTATCTGATAACGGTACCAAGCTTTACATATCTGGTATATACGAGAGTAAAGGTGGATCAAGTTGGAGTACTGACCAGTTACATATGGAATTTGAGCTAGTTAAATAATTTTTAATTATCTTGTACCCAACTAGTTGAAAAATTGCAAGGGTAGTTGTATACTATTACTCAAAGGAGCCTTTAAAAACTGAAGTTTTTAAAGGCTCTTTTATGGAGGAACAAACTTATGAGTACAGTTTCGCAAAACTTTACCTTTGCCAGTCTACCTAAAAGTCTTGCAGAGTTAAAGGCATTACCAGAAGCGAGTTTAGATTCGCCTTACAAAACAGCGGCGTTGAGCCTTGCGGTGCTCTGTCATTATGAACAAGACAAGGAGGCGGTCTACGAGATGTTGGACTTCCTCAAGGGACCTGAGTCGGTTTCTAACTATGAAAAGTCTTTTTTGCAAGAAAGGTTGTCGGGGAAGTTTTACAAGGTTCGCTCCTTTTTTAATGGGGCAACGCCTGAGAACAATTACACTCCAACCGAGCCGTACACGATTACGGTCAGCACCAACTCTTATTCGTTCCCAGAGGAAAACTGGGCAACCGTGTATGTGCAAAGTGGTGGAGCGGATAACCCACGCCCAATCAAGTTGCGGCTAAAACCCTCGACTAAGCAATGGTTTTTGAACGATATCCAATGCTTGTCCGACATCCGCACCCCAAAGGCTGATGACCCATGGGCGTAAAGCCTTCAAGGATGAATTTATGAAAAAAGTTTTTACTATGATTTTGATGAGTATTATGATTTTGGCTTTTGCATTTTGCAATGGCAAAGATGATACATACAATAGGAGATTAAATACTATGGAAGATTTTATTGGAACTTGGGTTTTTCATTCGATAATGGGTCGAGATGAACAAATGGAAATAGTTTGGTTGACAGCCGAAGAATACCTTGAACAGGCAAAAACCGATACCCCAGCAGAAGACTTAGAACACGAACTCAAGGAGCGAAGGCTAATAACAGGCACGCAGTTAAAGGTTTTAGAAGATGGGAGAATCCTCAGTTTGACAGCGATACCTGATGGCATCCCACAAGAAGAAGTGGATAAGGCTGTGGCGGCTGGGCTCTTTACTCTTGTAGATGGTATGATGTATCGTGGTGAAGACAACCATTGGGAGATCCGAGACGGCGAAGTTTGGGCTGATACAGGCGTTGCAGGAGAAGTCTTTGGCGAAAAGACTGATGGTTGGGAAAAGCTCTTTGATGATGAGTATTTAATGTTTGGAACAATGCGCTTTGTAAAACAGTCTAAATAGTGATAAAACTTTCAAGGAGAAATTTATGAAAAAATTATTGTGCGTGGTTTTAGTTTGGTTTGGACTGGTTTCCCTCGCTTTTAGCGATATGCCACCCATAACGGACATCTTTTTGAGTTTGCCTGATACGGTTGTAAGCATTGGTTCGGGCAGTTTGTCTAAACAAGAGCGACAAAGGCTTTTAGATGCCTATAACTCTGAGCAATCCTATCCTGATGCCGAAACTTCCATAGACTATATTACATGGGAGCATTCGACAATCACAATGTCAAACGGTTTTGGTAGATGGACTATGAGTGCTCTGCCATTGAAAGACTCGTATTTGGCTATTGTCATTGCTGATAGGATGTCGGAAGACTTACAGGCGTTAGAGTTTTATACTTACAAAAAAGGCAAGGCAACAAAAACCGAAAAATTCGGCTATGGTGATGTAAAAAAACGATTTAACGAGTACCTCAAAGAGTGGAAAAACGGAACCGTCGACAATGTATATATGTTTTTTCGAGCGACAAGAGGCCGTTTAGAGGTTTGCAAGGAAATTCAAGATTATGGTGTAACTACTGTACCGAGCGTCTTTGCTTTTTCTAATTCAAAACAAAAATTTGTCGAATTCGATTATTACAATATTAATCCAATCGGAATGGAATATGTAGAGATCTTAGAAAAACTGTACAATGGTTTTGTCAACGCTTTTAACGCAAAAGATTACCTCCTCGCTCTACAATATGTTTCAAATGATGCAATCGAGGCTTTTGAGGATTTTGATTTTTTGGTGTTATACGATGAAACATTACCAAGATTTTTGTTTACTGTGATTAATAACGGAATGTGCATCTCGGGGCATGAGTACTCTGAATACAGCGATTTTTCTCGCATAAAAAGCATAAAGGTTGGTCATACTCTTTATAAAGATGGCCCAAGCCCGTGTATCGAATTGAGCGTAGATGGCAAAAAAATACAGGTTGAACTTTATCTTATTGAGGAAACAATCGGAGAAGGGGATGTACTAGGTCCAGTAGATCTTTTCACTATGCCAAGAGGGTAAGCGGTAAAACTTAGAACAAATCGTAAGTACAACTTGTGATTTGTTCTAAGCTTGTGCTATTTTAACCAACGGATTTAATAACTGTCAACCCATTACACAATCCGTCGTTGGTTTAGTCTTTTATGAAAGTACTTCTACGACCAGCAAGATCATAAAAGTGTAATACCAATTCGCCAGAAGCTATACGCTCAAACCACATCCAAGCCTCCACATCATAAAAATTTTCATAATAACAGCGATATTCTTGGTAAGAGTCATCGGGGCTACTAAGCGTCCAAGTTCTCGTAAAATCCTTGGCATCGTCAGCCCACTCGCACGAATATTCAGGGAAAAATGTTTCAGGATACAGTTCCTTCATTTGGTAGGTAAATGTCAATGTTACATCTATATCATCTACATTGTGCCAGGTACCAAGCAATTCTTCTGATGGTGTCCTACGATCGGCTGCTTCTGGATAGGTAAAACCTTTAGGATACCATGGGTCAGTACTGAAATCGTCAGGCACCACATAAGGCACATATAAAAATGTAGTTTTATCGATATAGTCAGAAATAGAGTCTTTAGCCAATGAAACTTCTATATTAGAATCATCAGTAAATTCAAGAATTAAATCCAATCGTTCGTTTACCGTGTTTTCTGGAATAGTTAGTTCAGCGTCATTCATTATTAGCTTATATGGAGTAAATGTCGCCTCGCCTGTGATAATGATTCCACCATAAGCACGGATTTCCATTGTAACAAAGTAAGTAAGATATTCGTCTGTGCGTTCAATCATAAGAGTGTTTGAAGGCCAACCATATTCTACCCACCCATCATATGCCTCAATGCAGGTGTCTAATCTAAAAGACCCTTGACGAACATAATTGTTTTCACCCATCTCGTATAGTTGCCAATATTGCATCACATAATCATAATCAAAGTCCGTATTGTCCGCATTGTTTTCAGCCTCATAATCCGTGCTTAAACTGTGTTCTACCGCATTATCCAAATTTGTGCTATTGTCAACTGCATTGTCCTTGCCAGAACAACCAAAGAGAATCAAAGCCAACATAAAAAACACAACACAAAGTACAAATGATCGTTTCATAGCGTTTATTTTCTCCTCTTATGTTGTAGGCTCGCTCAATACGAACCCACAGCATATCATACCACAATTTACACAAGATGTCAAGGAAACGCAACTATGCACGCTTGGCTTTGGATTTATCATCAAGATGGTTCTATTTATTGGCTTGATCCAACTTGGACAGACAACAGAGGTCAACCAGTTTTTGGCATTGTAAAAAATGGAAGAGAAATCGAAATTCAGCCTAGTTCTAATTTTTGTGTTAGATAGATTACATAGAAGCGAACGATGTAAATCCAACATCTTAACTTTTCTCTAGATTTTGCGTACCTGACTGCCGTCAGGTAGGTGTAAAATCAATTCGCCAGAATCTGCACGCTCAAAGTACATCCAAGTCTCTGCATTATTAGGGAAACGCTGATTAAGGTCTCATATTTTAACCAGCGTTTCCTTAAGTTTTTACATTTTGGAATAGGTACTTTTATTTTTTAGAAAAATACCCGTCAGGAGCGACTTTTGCGTACTTGCTATCTGTTTTTTGCCAATCATATTTAAAGTCAGTTGCCCCTTTAACCTTACCCACAAGACTAGTGCACTCTTTAAACATATTTGTACTGGTACTTGAATCTAAATATAATTTATATGCTGTCCAGCGCCATGGAGTCCCATTATTATAAATCGTTTCCAACTTCGTGCAGTTTTCAAACATAGAGTTAGCATTAGTTAACTCATAAATTTCCCACTTTGACACATCAAGCTCATTAAGATTAGAACAATTATAAAACATGTTTTTCATGGTTTTAACATTTTTTACATCAAAGTTCTCTATAAAGACCCCTACCTCGAAAAAATTGTATTCAGTGTATCCCTCATCGTCAAGATAACCTTCTTCTTTGTAGCTTCTCAAATTGGTACAGCCTGAAAACATATTTTCCATAGTTGTAACCTTGCTCGTATCAAATTTATCGTTAAAACAGACACGTGTTAAGCCAGAACAATTTTGGAACATACCGCTCATATCTGTAATTTGATTTTCTCCCGCCCAACTCTTTAAATCACCTTCAAATAGTCTAAGACTAGTGCAATCCCTAAACATATTTTTAAGTGACCGTGTTTGAGAAACATCAAACCAGTATGTGTAAAAAGTATCAAGACCAAATCTAAGACTTGAGCAACCAGAAAACATACCCTCTAGGTCGCAAAACTTAAATGGGTTTGTTTTAATATCTTTAGGAAAATTAAAACTTGAAAGTTTTTTACAACCTGCAAACATGTATGCACCACTGGGGCAGTTTTTTGTAGAAAAGCTTGAGAGGTCTAACGATCTAATATTTTCGCAACCATTAAACATATAAGAAAAACCGCTATAACCTGTGCTTGGTGATACATTTTCAGTATTAAACTTAGAAACATCTAAGACTTCTACTTTTGCGCATCCATTGAACATACTTGTCATGTATTTTACGTTTTTTGTGTCAAAACCAGAAACATCGATTACTGCAAGGTTTTTACAATCTTGAAACATTCCAGTCATAGTTGTTACGCTTGAAGTGTTAAGCGAAGACACATCAAGAGTTGTTAAAGCGGTACAGTTATAAAAAGTATTATCCATTCTAGTAACTTTCGATGTATCAAAAAGCTGTAGCTCAATTTCCGTTAAGGCAGTACAGTTCATAAACATGTCTTGCATGTCGGTTAAAGGAATTAGCTTGTTTTTGTCGGTATAGCCTTCTGCATACACATAGATAGTGTTATCTTGAACCCAAGCGATACACTCTACTTCGGATGCGTCACTTGAGAGCACAACAGTTTGATAACTTGACATTGGTGGCACATCTGCAAATCGGAATGCCTTAGAGGTGCTATTGGCCTTTAGGATAGTCCCAGTACCGACTAATAGGGCATTGATTTCCTGCCCAGTTTTGAGTTCTATGGTTTTCTCGGTTGGCTCTGGTACTACTGGTCCGTCATCTGGCTCACTTTTGTGCGGACAGCCTGTTGCGATGATTGCTACAAATGTGAGCAATCCCAGTAAAACGAAAGTACTTCTTTTTTTCATCATTTTATTTTTCATATAAAACTCCTCCAAAAAAAGTTTTTTAAAACGCTTGCCGTTCTTGGCGACCACTAGTGTGCCTGTCATTCTGACCTTGAGCAAAGCGAAAGGGAAGAATCACACGAAGCAAGATGTTTCGGCTCTACCTAACGGCAACCTCAACATGACTTCTCTAGCGTTCACAAAGTATCAATGAACAAGCGTTTTATAAGTAGGGCTTTTGTAAAGTCCTACTTACCAGTATACTGGTAACTTTTTTGAAAAATTTATTTGTACTGGCGAAGGATGTGCGGAGGAAAAGATTGCGTCGCAATTGGTTTCTATGTTGTTGCTCGCCAATGACGAAGAGAAGCCCCCTACCCCATCAACCAATCAAGTGCATTAGTGCGGAGAATCCCATCGTAGTCGGTGTCGGGGTCTTCGTCGAGGGTCAGGAGCAATTTAGGATAATTGTCCTTGATTGCCCTAAGTGAACGAAGCTCTCGGTTTAGGGTAGCTTCATCTCGCACACTTGCGGCGACTTGTATGTATGTGTTACCGCTTTGGTTTTGTGCTACAAAGTCCACATCGGCATGCTATAATCAAGTCAAGGAGAGTTGGCTATGAATCAAACGCTAGAAACTTTGACTTATGAGGAAGTGATTGAGCAAGTGAAAACCTTGCCTGAATCGCTTTTGACATCACTTTCTGCATATATTGTTTCGCTTAAGGAAGTTTCCGATTTAGGTTCTTCGCCATCGCAAAACAAAGCACCTTTTTTGGAGATGTCAGGCAAGATACATTTAGATGCAAACTTCGTTACTACTAACCGGGAAGAAAGTCTATTATGATTTTAGTTGATACGAATGTAATAATTGACTTTTGGAATATGCCGAGCACAGTGTTACCATTACAGCTAATGTAGGTGTGGGCTCCTATTGCGACGGTTTGGTAGAAGGCATTTGTCATTACCCCCGACCTGATTCGGGGGAAGCAATCTCATAGTAAATTTCTTAAATATAAATGTGGGTTTCTATTGCTTGAAGATTAATATCATTCTATAAAGTTATTTCGCTGACTGTTATAAAATTTAGTAAAAATCCCATCTTGCTCAATTAGTTTTTCAAATGAACCAGATTCTTGTATTTCACCTGAATTAAGCACAATAATTTCATTACAAAATTTCACGCTTGCCATTCTATGGGTAACAATAAGAGAAATTTTACCTTTGGTTTGTTCTAAAATAGTTTTAATGATTTCGCTTTCATGTATTGGGTCAATAGCAGAAGTTGGTTCATCAAAAAACATAACATCACTTTTTCTTAAAAAACTTCGTAAAAATGCTAAAGATTGCTTTTCGCCTCCGGAAAACTCTTCGCCATCATATTGTGTTCCTATAGTATTTGAATATCTGTTTTCGATTCGATCAGCAAAGCTAGTACTAAGTAATTTTATTTTTTGATTTCTCTTTTGCATTTCAGTTTGTGTTATATTTGGTTTTACAAAAATATTTTCATCTACACTAAAACCCGAGTAAATAGCAAAATCCTGAAAAACTGCCGAAAAATGCTTACGATACGCTAACACATCAAGCGTATTTAAATTATATTTTCCATTGATAATTATTTCTCCCTTTTGTGGTAAATAAAATCCTAATAATAATTTTATCAAAGTTGTTTTTCCACTGCCATTTTCCCCTACTACCGCAAAAGTTTTCCGTCCATCAATGTAAGCAGAAAGATTTTTTATTGCATAAATATCATCGTTACTATATGAAAAGTAAATATTCTTTAGCTCAATACTTTCAATCCCTTCAGTTAAAATAATTTTTTTACTTTCAACTAAATTTGAAGTGTTGTTTTCTTTAGTAGCCCAATCTAAAATGTCAAAATAATTTTCAAAATACCCAATTAAAATAAAATACCATTTGCCATAAGTTGCCAAGTCTTGAATTTCATATTGGGTTTGCATAAAAGCTTGTACATAACCAGCAACAGCTCCAACACCAATGTGCTTTTTTATAACTATAAAAATCATTGCAAAAAATAAACCTACACCAAACAGTGCAGAAAGCAAACTAAAAATAATTTGGAAAAATAAACCTTTTCTTGAAAGCCTTATAATAGAACTTAAATAACTATCTCTTAAATTAAAATAAAATGATTGAAAATTTTTTACAAAATCAAAAAGAAAATTATCCTTAGCTTTTTCACTGTCAAGAGAATGTTTTATATATGTAGTCATTTTATGTTTAGTATTTTGAATTTGCTCAAACTGCTTCCACTGTTTTTTTCCAACCCATTGTGAAAGTATAAAAGCAGGTATTGTCGAACAAAGAATAAAAAACGGTAAAGCAAAATCTACCGTAAATAAAACAATAAATAAACTTACTAAGTTTATAATTTTTTTTAAATTAAGAGTAATGTTAAAACAAAAATTTTGAGGTCTAACTTGAATTTGTTCTCTTACCATATCCACTTTTAAAAGAATATCTTTATCTTCGTAAAATCTTAAATCAGTTAAATTAGATAAATATTCCGAAAGGTTTGTCATAATGCTTGCGGAAAATTTTTCTGTAATTATTGTGTTTAATGTTCCTTGTAAATTTATGGAAAGTTCTGAAATTACTGAAATTAATAACCAAGAAAAAAGTAAAATCCAAATATTAGAAAAGTAATTCATTTCAGTTGATTGTAGCATTTGTGAAATTAAATTTATAAGCTTCATCGAAACTAAAATATGCATTGATGGCAATATACCTGAAATTAATGTTAAAATTAAAACAGAGAGAACTCTTATAGGAGAAGATTTAAAATATAACATAAATGTTCTTAAGAATGTATGTCGTTTCATTGAATCCACCCGATATTTAATTCATTTTGATTAATATTTTTAGAGCTCATTAAACATTTTTTTATCGCTTTTAAATTTTTGTCAATATAGTTCTTATCTATTTTATTTAGTTTTGTTTGAACGCAAGAATAAATAGATTTTTGAAAAACATCTTTTATTTCATTATTTTCAAAGTCAAAAAGATTAGTGGATTTTCCATCTCTATAGAAAAAAGGAATTAAACCTTTTTTTAACGCGCGTATTTCACTTGCTATAATTTTTTCTTTTGCATTTTCATCAAAAAATAGTAGCATATCATTATTTAATTTTTCAACAACCACTTTCCAATAATTATCCAAATTATCAAATTCAACTGGTTGCCAGCTTCTTACTTGCAGAAAGTGATAAAATGCAGTTGGTCTTACAATGTATCTATATCTAAAACTATCAATATAATCTTCAGAAAGGAGAGCTTTTATTTTTGTTTTATTTTCTATTAAAGATTCAAATGTTTCACTGTATGACTCTAATATAACATCTAAATAATTTTCACTACGATAAACTTTACCATCAGAATCATAGATTCTATTATGCGATTTATAATTACTTAGCTTACGATATTTTACTGTAAAATCATCAGTACCATCATTTATAACAAAAGGGTGTAAATAGCTTTTATTTCTTACCTCACCACCTTGCAATGCTGAAATAAAATTCCGTTGTTGTCTTTTTTCATCAAACTTTTCTATAAATAATGTAGATTCAACATCGGAAAAATCTTCCTTGTCTAAATTTGAAGAAGTAATATTTTCGATATTATTCTGAAATGTAAAAAGTGATTCAAAATCTAAAATTACAGGTAAACCAGAGTGGGCAAGTAAATTTTCTAAGTGTATATCTGTTAAATTCAAAGCTGTAGATACTGCCATTAATGAACCACTGTTTTTATAAAAATCAGATGGAGAGTCTACACACTTATTATACTCTAAGAAATCAGTAATTATAAAATTATTTGTCGTAAATAGTGATTGTTTTCTTATGTACTTAAGGTTTAATCCATCGCATACCGCATAAAAACAGTTTGCAGCCTCACATGGTGTCGGTTTTAAAAACATCTTATATCCATTTCGAAGACTAACCAATAAAGACATGAGAGTAGTTGAATGCAAATCTCCAAGTTCAATATTTATTTCTTCAATATCGTTGCCGTCCTTTATAAGTTTTAGTGATTTCAAATCACAAATTGCCTTTTCAATACTATTTGATGTTATTTTAACAAAATTATTTATATCTAGTTTTATAGAATCTAGTAAATTATTATTAAGATCCATTAATAAATCAGTATAGGGTGAAGTGAAATAATTTCTATATATATTTTTTTCGTTTAATTGTTTTTTTTGGAAAATAAGTTTAGCAATACTTGGTATGATAAATGATTCAATTTTTTTTATCAAATTAAACTGATAATCCTTAACATAATTAGAAATTGATATAATACTTTGATTTAATTTTTCATCTGAAAAAAAATAACTAAGATAAAAATCTTGACGTTTATCTTCTATAAGACCAGTAATCATTTTTACATTCATATGAGCTAAAAACTATATATACATTAAGAAGAGCTACATTCTTAAAGAAAGAATGTAGCTAGACTTTTTTTAGTCACATGTACCAGTAGCACAATCCTTTGAAGAACAGACTACCATACAAAGGCCAGAAAAATTATTTTCGAAAAACGAAAAGTCTAATTCAACTAAGCCCGTTACAATTTCTTCGCTCATAAGGCATTTCCTCCATAAAAATTTCCCCTATAACAATAGAACTTTTCCTTTCATAAAAGCAACTTCTAGGAGATGATTCTATTCTAGGAGATGATTCTATTCTAGGAGATGATTCTATTCTAGGAGATGATTCTATTCTAGGAGATGATTCTATTCTAGGAGATGATTCTATTCTAGCATATTTTAAAATTTTTGTCAAGTAGTTTTTAAAACTTTTTTTACAACTACCGCTTGCTTTAATAAAACACAGATTATAACATTTATCAAGAGCAAGTGGTGAATTAGATGTCACTCATAAAATAAATATATTGTTTCGGTTTCAGGAAAAGAAAAGCTGTTTAATGCGAACCTATGATTATAGCAAACTCGTCAATGCCACAGCCTCCCACTTACATTTTTACGTGAATTGTGATAGAATACTTCCATACCATGATACATTTAGAAAGTATATAGTGTGTCATTTGTGAGGTGTAAAATGCCACATATCATTTGGTGTGGAAACAAAGAAGAATGGGTTTAAGCTGGGCGTCGCAAAACTTGTGCTATCCCCCCCCTACCCCATCAACCAATCAAGGGCATTAGTGCGGAGGATCCCATCGTAGTCGGTGTCGGGGTCTTCGTCGAGGGTTAAAAGCAGTTTAGGATAATTGTCCTTGATTGCCCTAAGTGAACGAAGCTCTCGGTTTAGGGTAGCTTCATCTCGCACACTTGCGGCGACTTGTATGTATGTGTTACCGCTTTGGTTTTGTGCTACAAAGTCCACCACCATATCGTCGATTTTCCCGATATACACCTTAAAGCCACGCCTTAAAAGCTCTAAATACACCACATTCTCTAGAACATGCCCCACATCCATAGCCTTTTTACCAAGCATAAAATTCCTCAAGCCAATATCCGCCACATAGTACTTTTCTAGGCTTTTTAGGTACTCCTTGCCTTTGCGATGGGTGTAGCATCTTATAATTATGTAAATTCAAATGAAAGTGAATGGGAATGTGTTTGGTGGCTTCGTTCACCGCTTGGCAATAAAAATGATACTACAGGCAATACGGTCCGCAGTATCCAGCAAACTGGTTATATCAGTATCGATTCTGTTTCAGTGACTTGCAATTCAGTCGTCCCAGCGTTGTGGGTAGAATAACCCATAATACAATCCAATGGAGGTTTAGACAATGAGTTCTGATGGCGATAAAAATATCAAGGGCATACTTGACTAATCGCGGCAAGTTGTGATACAATACACATGGAGGCTCGATTTATGTGTGAAGTATCCATAAAAATACCGACTGAAGTTTTATACGATACGCGTATGAATGCTATGCAAGCTACAGATTTTGCACGGAAAGCTATTGCGTTGGATTATTACACAAGGTTGCATGTGTCTATTGGCTATTGTGCTCAAATCGCTGAAATGAGCGAAGAAGACTTTATAAAATATCTTGGACGCAACAACATTTCTATCTTTCAATACGATAACGCAAGCGAATTTCAAAACGAGCTAAACAATGCATAAAGTAGTCGTTAATTCTACGCCTTTAATAGTGCTAAGCAATATTGGGTATCTGGAATTACTAAAAGAAATGTATAAAAAGATCTATATACCCGAGTCTGTTTTTCGTGAAATTACAGCAAAGCAGGATTCAGCCTGTCATGCTGTTAAAAATCATTCTGATTGGATATTAGTAAAGAAGATAAAAGATACAAATTCAAAACGAATGTATCAAGCACGACTTCATGATGGAGAAGTTGAGGTTATGATTTTAGCACAAGAAGAACCAACAGCCGACCTTGTAATTATTGATGATAATGCGGCTAAAAAAACTGCAAAGTTTTTAGGTCTTAATGTAACTGGAACTCTAGGAGTACTTGTAAAAGCCAAGAAACTTGGTCTTATCGATCATGTTTCGATTATCATTGAAAAGCTAATCTCAAATAATTTTTATATTTCTGATGAGGTGATAAACTTTATAAAAAACGAAGTTGATGAATAAACCCACTTTTTCAAGAGCAAACAAGGCTAGTTGCTTCACTTACGCACAATAAGCACAAAGCCGTCACCAGCGAGCAAGCCATACTAGGCAACGTCATTGCGAGGGAGTGGCATCGACCGAAGCAATCTCTAGTAATTAAATTATCACACGGACTTTAAACGCTAACGCTGCTCGCCCTAACGGGCTCACAAAACAGCGTTGTTACTACCGAAGCAATCTCACGTAATAAATGCTGGTTACGATAGATTGCTTTGCCTTGCCCTCTATATTTGATGGCAAGGCTCGTAATGACGAAAGTAAACCGTCATTGCGAGGAGTGAAACGACGAAGCAATCTAACGTACTAAATGCTGTTTACGATAGATTGCTTCGCCTTGCCCCCTATATTTGATGGCAAGGCTCGCAATGACGAGAGTAAATCGTCATTGCGAGGGACGAAGTGACCGAAGCAATCTCCCTTGCTTACTGAAACCGAAAACACATGGACAATGTCTTATCGTCCTTTTTGCCGTCAAAGAATTTATCCAATACGGCTTGAAATACTTGTGCAGCTTTTTCGTATCGCCTGAGTTGTTCGGCTGCAACCAAAAAGATGGTCATGGAAGAACGCAACTTCAAATCATCAGGGTACCCCAGCACTTGCCCAGGGTCATTAGATTCAAGAGAAAGAAGGCTTTCAGAGATTTCCACCAAGCGTGAACGAAGCAAGTCGTCTGCAAGGTAGGCTGAAGCCTCATCAACGCCGTCGAGCCCGTAGTAGTCAGCGACCTCGCTAAAGCCAAGTCCTTTGATTTGCGGAAAAATATACCACATCCAGTGGCTCTGTTTTGCACCTGTGCGGATTTCAGTAAGGGCTGTTTCATAGTCACGCTCTTGGGCTCTTTTGAAGCGAGTTAAATCGTACGGCATGTGCGGCTCCTTTTGGTACAGTATCGCCCTATCAAACGACGCGGATGCCTACTCCTCATATATCGGCTCGAAATCACCAACAGGATGGCCACACAGAGGGCACTTGTAATCGGCAGGCAATTCCGCTCCTTCGTATTCATAGCCACAAATTTTGCATCGCCATCCGATTATCTTTTTGTTTGATTCAATTTTGGTTTTTGGTTTGATGTTAGATTGGTAATAGGCGTAAGTCATGGGCTCGTTAGAACTAAGCACCTTTGCGTCCTCGATTTCCGCTACAAACAAGGAGTGTGTCCCTAGGTCAGCCACCGACAAAACCTTGCAACTCAAAACCGCACAAACATTCGCTGTTATATAAGGGCAACCGTTTTTGTCCGCTTCAAACTCAAAACCTGCAAACTTATCCGCTGTTCTACCACTCTGATACCCGAAACGCTTGATGACTTCAAACGGTGCTTTTTTTTCCAAAATCGACAAGGCAAAACAGCCGCTTTGCTTTATCATTTCGCAAGTGTAATTTTGGTTCAAAACCGAAATCGCCACCCGAAGCGGCTCCGATGCAACTTGCATACAAGTGTTTGTGATACAGGCGTTTATCTTGTCGTTCATTTTTGAGCCCAGCACAAAAACCCCATACGAAAGACTGTAAAGTGCTTTACTATCCATGGTTCACTCCTCTTACAGTTTCATTCTAGCATAAATTTTTAGTTTTTTCTAGTAGGGTGCAATCTTTGTGGTTAGATTGCTTCGCCTACGGCTCGCAATGACGATTAAACGCCGTCATTGCGAGGAACAAAGTGACCGAAGCAATCTCACGTACTAAATGCTGGTTACGATAGATTACTTCGCCTTGCCCTCTATATTTGATGGCAAGGCTCGCCAATGACGAGCCTTCCGCCGTCATTGCGAGGAACAAAGTGACCGAAGCAATCTAACGCAATAACGCCTCAAGTCAAATTCAATATTCAGTGAAATTCATAGCTCGAGTGAATATTCACTTAATATTCATTCACTCTTGAAAAAGTGAATATTCACATGTATAATATCATTAAAGTGAGGCTTAGGGTAAATGCTTATTGAAACTGAAGGTACTGAGTTTAAGGAAAAATTTACTGAGGATATATATATAAAGAAGTAATCGCCTTTGCGAATACTGGTGGCGTTTATGTAAGGCAAGGTACATCAAGCCCCGAGAACAGAGCTTACTCCGCAAATGCAAAAAGTTCTTGATTATATCTTGCAGCATAAAGAAATTACTGATGAGCAAGTGCAAGAACTTTTAGGAGTAAAGAAAACGCGAAGCTTTGTATTGATGAAACAAATGGAAAACGCAAGACTCATTAAAATAATAGGTCGTGGCTCAAAAAAACGATATACTATAAATATCTAGGATGAGAACTTAACGGATTACGATGTGTAGCTATTTGTCTGTATGCGGATAGATTGCATGCAAGTTTACGGTAGATCGGTTTACTCGCTTGCCATGATTTGTCCATTATGGTGAGTCTTGAGCGGAGTTGAAAGACGAAGCAATCATTTTAAAAAAATGTAGTATACTACATTTAGTTGGGACTTGACAGCCCCAACTCATTTGTGATTTTAACTTGAGAGGATTGAAATGAAGAAATTTTGTTTTATTTTTGTTTTGCTTAGTTTGTTTTTGGCGAGTTGTGTTTCATTACAAGATGCTACTATTTCAACAACGGGGACTGCTCAATTCGCTGATGAATCGATTGATGTGCTTGTTATTTTAGTAAACGACTTAAAAGCCGCTATTAACAATTGGAATTCTGTACCAGAAAATAAAGCACCCATTACTAAATCAACTCGGACGGTTTCCTTAGAAAATAATTCGATAGCCCCTTTTATTGTCTATGCAATTCGCAACCAAAGTAGCTATCCGATTTATTATGATTGCGAATTGGTAAAGCCTCATAACATGCGCTCCAAGTTTAAAGGCGAAAAACTTTTTTTGTGTAAACAGCAACCAAAAAGGGGCGACCTTTTTTATCTCGCTTCTCAAAACTATGGATGGAGCTTGGACGAAACCGATCCCGATGGCGAATATACAATCCTAATAAAAATATACACCGATAAAAACATCATTAGAGAGTTTCGGATGAATTTTACATTTAGGAAGTCTTAAACCAAAAATTCCCCATTGTCATCTCATTTTATTAAAAGATTTATTATACCCTTGGAATGTCTTTTGTCGCTTTCAACACCACCAAGTCTTTGGCTGTCCTAAAGGGTGAGGTTACCTATGATTACTCCTCAAAAATCGCCTGTAGTATACTACAGGTAGGTGGGGGCTTGACAGCCCCCACCTAAAACACATTTTTTTTGAGGAGAAAGGCATGAAGACAAAATTAAAAGTCTTGTTGCTAGCGATTCTAGCGATTATTTTAGTTGCTTGCCCACAAAGTTCTGGCAATGGTACAAGCGGAAGCACTACAGGCGATGGCACAGGAACAGGAGGTTCAACTGGTGGTTCGGGAAATGGCGGCGGCATTGTGCCTAAACCAACTTTGGTTTCTATTTCAGTTACACAAAACTACCTTGACGACTATCTTCTTGGTAATACTATAGAACCGGGTGATATTACCGTAACAGCAAGGTATTCCGACGGAAGCGAAAAAGAAGTTACGACTTATTCGACCGATGCCGACTTTTCAAGCCTAGCCACCGGCAAGCAAGTAACCGTCACCTATGCCGAAGATGGTGTTACCTGCATCGACACTTTTACGGTAAATGTTGTGGCACGCTGGAGTGCTAACGACTTAGTCGAAACTTTGGTGGAGTTGCCAGCGGGAACAGACGGCAGCGTAGGGACAACTGGAAAGTATGTGTTGTTTGGTAATTGGCCGCAAACCATCAAGAGCGAAGCCGTAAAAGTCCAAGACAGAAACACAAAACAAGTTGGTATGTTTTCGTATTGTGTAGGGGATGATGGTTGTTATTATGTGAAGATCTTGGAAAACGCATTTAATACAAGGCCCGAATATGCGTATAGCGATGGAACGCTTCCACAAAAAGCTGAAAGTAACTCCTATAAATTCTTTAAGGTTGAGCAACTCAAATGGCGAATACTGGAAGAAACGACAGAGAAAAAAACTTTATTTTCTGAAACAGCGGTTATGGGTAATGTACCATTTTATGACATTTATCACGAAAGACTAATAGATGGTAAGTCTATTTCTCCAAACAACTACAAGCACAGTAAAATTCGAGCTTGGTTAAATGGTTTAACCTATAACAAGAATATCGATTTTGACCATTCTGCTGATTCTGATGAATATTTGAACAAGGGCTTTTTCCAAACGGCTTTTAACTCACAAGCCCAAAACCGTATTATGCAAGTGGAAGTGGATAATTCACTAGCAAGCGTTGGCCATGAGAGTAATGGCTATTTGTGTGAAAATACAAATGACAAAGTTTTTTTGTTGAGCCTTGTGGAAGGGAAAAACACATCTTGGTTTGCTGACGAATCTTCACGGATAAGACATCCTACTGACTTTGCCTTAGCAACTTATGTACGAAAATGGAATACTGAAAACACAGGCGTAGAGTATTCACTTCGTTCACCAGACAGAGGTTTTAAAAATTCTGGTTATTATGTTGACTGTGACGGTAAAATCTGGGGGCAATATGTTTATGGCGAATCTAATGCTCGCCTTGGTATAGTTCCCGCTCTATGTATTACCCCGTAGATAGCTATCTGTATACAGAGTAGTAAAAGAGCGTAACTCGAAAGGATCAACCAATATAATCATTATACACGGATTGGCTCGTGCCTATTTTAAGTGTGGTCTGCCTAACACTTGTCTATCTTGAGTGCCATCAGGTAAGTTGCAAGCATGACAGTCAGGCCATGCACGAATAGCACTCACTGTACAAAAGCGAAACTCGTTAGAGTTGAGCCAATCCGTCCATTGCTCTATAAATAAGTCAAGAAGCGTTATTTGCAACAAAGTTTCCAACGAACCGAGTAGCGTTAGCGAATATGAGTCCGTATGACCTATACCACCATAATTGCAAGTATCCGAAAAAAATGTTATACTAAAAAGGGCATGTAAAATGGAAAATTACAATCATCAAAAGGAAATACGAGAAGCGATAAATGCGGGAAAGCGTGCAAAGGCGAGTCTTAATGAAGCACGCAACAAGTTAAATTCGGCAAAAAATTGGGGTATACTTGACATACTTGGTGGGGGCTTAATTTCTGGTTTGTTAAAACATTCCAGGATTAAAGATGCATCAAAATGTATTGAAAACGCAAAACATGACATGAGAGATTTTGAGCAAGAACTTGGTGACATACGCGATATTGAGAGCTTGCGTATTGAAATAGGGGATTTTTTGACATTTGCCGATTTCTTTTTTGACGGCCTCATCGCTGACATATTCGTACAAAGCAAAATCAAAGATGCTAAAAACCAAATTGACACAGCTATTTCCCATGTGGATAGGATACTTGCAAGGTTAGAAGCTGAAACCTAAAACGAAACGCTATCGGACGATTTTAAATTTTACTGAATCTTTTTCGACGCAAGCGGCCTATCACAAAAATCATTATAGATACACATACTGCACTTGTCAGGTGATTGTGGGGTGTAGGTAGCAATATCAAATGATTGCATCGCACAGATTGTTGTTTTAAACTTTTCAAACATTTCGCTATTGTCTTCTGGGAGTTGAATAGGATAAACCTTGTTATCGGTAAGCGAATAACATCGCAATGACTTGACAGCGTACCCCATTTCACGCAAGCATAAACATTGTGCATAAAGTTGAAACACATACCCGTCATAAATCACTTTTATTTGTTTTTTGCGTTCGGTGAGTTGCGCCTTTTCCGTATCGAAAATGTCTATCTTTCCCATGAGTTTATATTCATCAGAATACACATCAATTCCTTGTAAAATAGTTTTATGTGTTGAATAGCGTTTTTCATCGATTGTTTCATGTGCTGCCTTTCCGTCAAGTTGTGCTTTTGCATAATACAACTCTTGTTTTAATTCGCCATACAACTCGTGATAATAAATCGAAAGGGGACAAAAGATAAAATCATTTATGTTGCTAATTTTTAAGTAAAGTTCCATTTGGAATTTTGGCTATTTTTTAACCTCACTTTAGTAAAAATTATTAAAACCTCGCTTTGCTATATTGAACCCAGCGATACCATCATTTGAATGCATAATGCCCTTAACATCAAATCCGCAGCTTTCTGGACATACTTCTGTATGATTAAGTCTTCCTTTTTCGCAAACAGGACATTCTTGACTTGTTCCTTTCTCATGAACAAAGCATATATTTCCTAATCTTCTAATAATTTTAGTTTCGTCTTTGTCTTTTTCCTTCTCTTTGTCTTTTTTCACGCCCTCGCTTCGTAACAACATCAAGTTTTTTATAGGTGGCACTAAACCATAGTTCTGAAACTTTTGATAAAGTTTGCGTTCTAAAAGACGATAAATGTTACCAGAAAACTTTTCGCGATCCTGCGCCACTTTTCCATGGTCAAATCCTTCTTTTACAATAATTCCTTCACCACCAAAGCGTTTTTGATATTGCTTATAAAGAAAATCTACAACACCTACGACATTTGCCACAAGTGATTCTTTGCGTTGATTAATTTGTAGATCTAATTCTTCGTTAGATATTGTCCGCTTGTTGTATTTTCCTAACTCATCGAAAATTTCCTTTTCACTTTTGATTGAGTGAAAATCTTTTCGTAGTTTGAAAACATTACGAATATCAAATACAACTTGAACACTTTGAATATCTTCTCCAATTTTACAAACTGCAAATACAATATCTATTACTTTATTATCTTTATTATCCTGTTTCTTATCGGGGATAAATTTGCCTTTACGTTTACATTCTTTTTTGACTTTTTTAAATTCATCGTTGTCATCTTCTTTTATCTTTTTATTCCACACATCATAGATCCATTTTACATATTCGCCCTTTTCCTCACTGGAAAGGGAAGCGTATTTCTTATTTCCTTCATTCAAATAATCAATAAACTTTGCTTTTTCTTCATCATTTAACTCATCGCTTTTTTTAAGAATAATTGTTTTAGCCGTTTCCTTTTTTGCATGGTCGTTCATCTCGTAAATGTTGCGTTCGGCATGTCGCATCCATAAATTAAAAAGTGAAATCACATCGCCATTTTCGATTATTTTTCCATCAATTACCTTTGCCGTTGTCAAGTCAAGCGTCAGCAAATATTTTTCTTCAAATACGTTCGCAAACATTGTTTCATATTCTTCGTGCGTTTTTCCAAAAGTACGGCAATAAATATCTTCTTTTACAAAGTATGAAGGATTCTGTATAATCTTGCGAGGCTTCCCATTTGTATCATTTTCTTCATATGAAAGATTTTTTATTTTAAAAACTTGGAAACCACAGTCTTTTGTCTTTTTCAACTCGGCAATCTTCTCTTCATTTGTGGATTTGTCGAATTGAGGTAAATAAACACCCAAGGTGGATAGCTCAACTTCGCCGTTATCAAGTCCAAGAGCAAACTTCACTTTGTCTTCAGTCAGCGTTTTGTTGAATTCGTCAATTGATTTTTTAAAATCTTCATCACTCACAAATGATAAATCTTTTGCTGGCGTATTGCAATGTTCTGAAATAGTTGTAATAAGGGCAAACTGTTCGTGTAAGTATCTGTTCTTTTTGTTTTGGTCGAAAAGTTTTGATTCCTTGCCATATTTAACAATTCTACTTTCTTTAGGTTTTCGATAACTAATTGTAATTTCCGGATTTAAACGAATGTCAAAATTATTATTCTCGTTATCAACACTCCAAAAATTTTTCCATATTTGTGTATGCATTTTATCAGTGTGTGCATATCTCGCTACTTTATCCTTTGAATTTTTTTCGTTCCTCAAATCAAGCGAAGTGATGTTAAAAACTTGAGCACCAATTCTTTTTAGTTCTTTAATAGTATTTTCATCGACGGTGCTAAATCGGCGATAGCATATTTTTTCAAGTGCAATAATAAAATCATAAAGCGAATCAAAGTTCTTGCCAATAATCCGTGTGTTGACTTCTTGCGGTAAGTCAAGAACTTGTTTGGCATAGTTTGTATTAAGCACTTCTTGATAAAATTTTATTTTCTGTTGTTCATCGCCTTGAAACTCAAATTCACCGTTTGGCATATGAATTTCTTTTTTTATTTCAGGATTAAAAGTATTGCTGTGCGTTCCGTTTTCTAAATTTCCAAAACACAGTTTACGCAAACTACGATATGTAAGACTTTCAATCCAAGTGATTTTATCCTCTGAGTTATTTTTTATTATTGGGTTTAATTGTTTGCGAAATTCGCTTGCTACTTCCTTTGGCACAAGGATAAGTTTATGTGAGCCGTCTTGCTCTAAAATCAATGCCCAATAATTTGATAACTGCGATTCAGTTCGTTCTTTCTCAATTCCTTTAAGTTGAGCTAAAAGTTTGCCGTGATTTCTTGCTACATCACCGTAAAAATTAGCAAAGGTTTTGTAGGTATTGAAGTTATCTTTCAGAAGTTTCCCGCGCAATTTCTTCAAGTGTTGCATGTCACTGCGTAGTTTCCTTTTCTGACTTTCGCTAGAGCATTGATTTATGCTTATTCCTTTTTCTTCTATTTGTTTTGTCAATTCAGCATATTCATCAAACTCTGCTTGCGTAATATTATTGAAAAGATAAAGATTTGTTTTCGATTTCAACTTTTCTAACGACGGGTTATTGTTCATAAACTCTTGAAACTTGGCTTTTTGCTCTGCTTTGATATTTTTTAGGATTTGTCGCAAACTCGCTGTGCTTGTATCAGCAAAAGGTGAATCTCCAAATAGTAATTGTTTGTTGTCAGTTTTTGCTTTAATATCTTCTGTAATGCTTTCTTTCACTGCCTTCGACAGATTGAACATTTGAGGTATCAAAGTTTTTAAATCAGCAACTAATAGTTTTTCTTCAATGTTTTTATGGATGCTTTTATAATCAGTCGTTTTTTTATTGATAGTGTAATAATTGAAACTTGCCTTTGCTATTGGAATCCCATTTGATTGTGCCGGTAAATATTCGCATGTACCAAATGTAAGTTGCTGAAGAAGTTTCGCACCAAAATATTTCAAACGCACACTCAAATCGTCTATCTCATTCTTTTTTGAAGTGTTTTCTACAAGCGATACCAAACAGGGCAATGCTCGTTTTGCCGATAAGCGTTGTAACAATAAACCTGTATGTGCTCGACGAGAGCGTTCATTTAATTCAGCAGAAGCGTCAGTTGCAATATCGCAATAAATCTTGTCAACATTGTCAAAAATTTCTTTGATGGTAAACTTTAGATCTTTGTATTTATCGATTGTGTATTGTTCACGACGCAGTTTTCTGTTACCCTCGCGATTATAAAGATTTGCTTTTTCTTTTTCAGTAACATCTGCTAACGCTTGTTTTGCATATATGCGAAGCCACTCTTTCTTAATTATTAACTTGCCATCGACTTCTAATTCGTTTCCTTTTTCAAAGAACAAATATTTTTTCATATCATCGCAAAAGCATTTGAGTTGTGTAATGAAATGTGCTAAATTAAACTCGCTTTTTTTATTTAGTGCTTGAATGTCAACTTGTAATTGTTCGCCTATCGTTTCCGCTTCAAGCTTAAAGCGGATTGTTTTTGTTATTTTGTATTTTTGCATATCCATTTCCCTAATAGCACGCAACTATTTTTTCTTTTTTCCTTTTCCTGCTTTTGATTTATTGCTGTCATCTTCCTTTGCACTTCGCAAAGCGAATGTGGGCAGCTCTTTCCTCCACTGTTCTCTGTCTAAAAGCCACAAATCCCATTCTTCATCAGAAATAAACAAATCCAAGTCTGGTACATCTTTTCCATCTTTTTTCGTTTTTGGTCGTCCTTTTTCAATCCAATGCTTAATGTGTGCATCCATTATCAAACCTTTGCGGGCAATATTATACGCACCATTAGCATCAGCATCTCTGATTTCTGACAAGTCGCCATTGTTTTCTGAATTGCGAGTGTCAAAATGTTCGCCATTTTTGTTACGCACAGGTGAATACAAGAAATTGTCATCATTGGAGTTTTTCTCGCCAGAATTACGGATTTGTTGGATTAAATCAAGGGCATAGCGAAGCGATTGATAGGCGGTTTCATTTCGTCCGTCAATCTTTTTTAGTTCAACACCATCTTCAATTTGTTCTTTAAACGACATGTTTTTGTCGAAGCCAGAAAAAAGTGTGTTGAGGATTTCCACCACATTAACAGATTCCGGCACCCAAATGTTTTTATCTTCCTGTTTTTGTTTTGAGTTTCGGAAACGGAGCAACGGTTCGCCATCTTTACCTGAAAACATACGCCAAGTGTGTTCTGCGTGTTTTTCGGTGTATTCAAAATAATAATCTTTGCCGTCAAACCCAAAATCACTGAATTCTTTAAGAATTTGTGTTTTTATATGTTCTTCACTACCATTCTTAATGTAGATGGTTTTACGCCATCCTGTTGCAGGGTCGGTAACCGATGTGTAATTCGCTCTCGTGTAAAGCATTACACCAAATTGTTTTTTACCCTCAATGTCTTTGTAACTGCTGATGGGTGGCGTAAGTTGCAATGCCTTACTCACCGAGCCGAGTTCGCCATACTTGGCGTTTTTGTCCACCACAAAATTGAGCTTTTTGGCAAGGGCAGTTTCCAAATTCTGATACACATTCTTTTCAATCTTTTGGCGACCACGCTTCATCTCGGTGTTTAGGTCTTCCAAAACGATGTAAGCGTGTGGAGCAATGTTCTCGCCATCTTTAATGGTTTCTTCTACCAAACGATGCACCACGTGCGAAATATAGCCGTTCTTCAAGTCTTTGATTTTGTTTTGTGCCTGCCAATTCTTTTTGGCAATGATACGCTCATCGGCAACAGCCTCCAACTTTTGCACATAGTCGGTTCCATTGATGTTGTCATGGTGGTTGCATTTACCTTTTATAATCTTGCCGTTTTTGTCTATCGTGCAACTATACACAAGGTGCTTTTCGCCGCGATCGATGCCGATAAATTGTAGGTTTTCGGATTGCTGAAGCATATCCGTTATTTTCGCATTGACTTCAGGAAAAGCATATTTTGGATCTTTTGCCTCAAAGTACAACTTAATAGGGCAATGGAACATATATTTTGGTTCTTCACCATAAAAGCGGCTGTCTTTAATGATTTCGTGCTTCACATCTTTGATTATTGCTTTCTGCTCATCAATGTACTCTTTGGCTTTCGTAGAAATATTTTTCGTATTACCATTACCATTGACAAACGAATAGATTTCCCTGTAAACCTGCTCTGGGATAGTATTTCCATCTTTATCTCTCTTGTTTACGAGTTTAGAACCGACAGAATGTTGAAGTGGCGATGTTTCCGCTACTGGTTCACGCATAAATATTTCAGCACCAGCACACAATTGATGTTTGCTGCCATCGGTCAACACATCCTCCCAATACATAGTCTGCAAATCTTTTTTACCGGTGGTATTCGGTTGATAATCTTTGCAATGTATTTTGAACAAAAACAATTCATCATTGTTTTGTTTTTCTGTCACTAAACTCCAGTCTATTGGCACAAACTCACAGACATAACATTCTTTCAAGATTTCGGTGATTTCTGCATCGAACTTACTTTTGTCAGAGTATGTGTTTACTACAAATTTCTCCAATAAAGGATATTTCTTTACATATCGTTCTTTAATGATTTTTTGTAAACATTGAATCGCCTTGGTGGGATCGTTTTTACCCATATCACCATAAGAAATACCATTTTCACCTAAAAAACCTTTGCCCGCGAGAGTTTGAAATTTCAAATTTCTCAAAATCAAACGACTTGCGTTAGATTGCGCAACTTGATAAATCGGGTTATCTTCCTTTGATGTATCAAAAACACTCTTTGTTTTTAATATACACAGGTACAATTCGTTATCGCACTTCAATAACGTGGCCGCTTTGTTTTTCTCTTGCCCATCACTCCAACCATCTAATAAAGACGAAGTTCCAAAATTCAATTTTAGCTTGTTTTCCTTTGCATCGTCTTGGGGTTTTTTGGTAAGATAATTGCGGATAAGGTCATACCACTTAAACCACTGTGCATCGTCGTTGTACAGCAAGTTGCTCAATGCTTGTTCCATTGTTACATTGGGTAGGTTACCTTTCATCTTAGATTTACGCACAGCAAAATAGCGGACAATACGCATAGCATCCGTTGCCGCATCAAACCAGTTTTTTATTTGCTTTATTGTCTGATCTTCCTCGCCTGCCTTAATGTTTTCATCTTTGTATTTTTCTAATGCGACAATGCTATCAGATTCTTGCAAAAACGCTTTTATGTTACGCTCAATATCAAAGCACAACAGATTGATGATGTTTTTGCTTGGCGTAAGTGATTTGTCTAAAACATCACGATACTCGTTAGTAGCATCATCCTTGAAAAGCGATTCTTTGAAAAAATGTTCCGACTGCTCAGTATCCAACACGGCGAACAGTCCTGACAATTCTACAGCATCGTGCAACTGTATTTGTTCTTCTCTGTTTTTGTCGTATGTGATGCAAGCATTAGCCCTTGCTTCTTTTAGTTTGTCCTTTACGCTATGCCAGTTAGCAAAGTATTGGTTGGATATTTTGCTAATCGCCATTTTGGACATATAAATGCCATCCCAAGTATCGCACTTTTTCAAGAACTGGATAAAATCTGGAATAGTTTTGATTTCGTCGTTTTCATCTTTTTGCGAAATCGTAATTTTAAACATTACATCGCCAACATCTTTTGCTTTTTGTAAAAGATTTTTCACGTCAGTGTCGTCTTGCAATGTTTCAAATAGCGTTTTCTTTTTACCGCAACCAATCTGTTTGTATAGCGTTTCAAATTTATCTATCTTCATAAAATCATTTTCACCACGCCTAGCTTGATTGTACAGATTTATCAAAAGGTTATAGTTGCCGATGACTCGATTGTATTCCTCAATTTGGGACTGTGCAAGGCATTTGTTAAAGTGCTTAATTTGAAAAATAGTTTCAGCGATTGCTTCAGCCTCACACTCATTACCCTGCGAATCTTTAATTTTAGTTTCGCGCTTGTAGTCTTTTAAATATTGGTAAATGGCAAGATATTCTTCCTGACGATTTTCAAAACGCCGAATGTTGCTGCAAAATTTAGGCAAGTTTTCGTGAACAATGCGAGTGGCAACAGCAGTAGAAGCCTCTTTTTTAACCTCATAATAATTCTCACGGTTTTGATTATACCCAGTTAAATAGCCCCAAAAGCCTTTGAATTGTTCTATGTGCTTTGCAAGTAATTCTTCGTCAATATCGTTCTGTTTTGCCAAATCCTTTACATTTGCGAGTAAATAGTTATACATTTTAGCATCTGTCAAACACTCGTAAGAATTTTTCGTTTTTTGATTTTTAGGTTTTTCATCTTTTGTTTTGCCCTTTTTGCCTTTTTTCTTTTCTTCTTCAACCTTTTTTATTACCTCTCCGATTTTTTTTGAATAGTAATTTCCCGAAACCTCATAGGTTTCAGCAATTTTTTTGCGTAAGGCATTTTCAATGTCAGTAATATTTTTCTTTTGTTCTTTGTTATCCTCGTCTGTATTCTCTTCGTCTTTTCTTTTCTTTTTGCTTTTCTCTTTGGCACTGTTATAAACTTCAAAGTATTCCGAAAAATCAATTTTCTTTGCTTCTTCAGATATCAAAGACATTTCGATAAACTGTTCGTGCAGTTTGTCCATTATCGGCTTAATAGCCAAATAGGCTTCCTTGATTTTCTTATCCTTAATAAACAAGTTTCCATCAGTACCACTAGCAGGTTCCATACTTTTCAACTCTTCAAGCCAATCCTTAAAGGTTTTCTCAGTCTTCCCCTCAGGTTTCAACTCAAAGCGCAAAGTTTTTGACAAACTGTAAAGATTCGTAAAATCATCAAAATTTTTCATATCACACCTCTAAAAAAGCCATTTCACTATACAGTACAATTATACAATTTTTTATAACAAATTAAACCCGACCTATCTACAATAGTAGAAATTTTATGGGGCTTATAAACAATATTTTTATGATATGCCACGATTTAATCTACAATAGTAGAAATTTTATGGGGCTTATAAAATTATTGTTTGGCTCCAGCCGCTGTATCTACAATAGTAGAAATTTTATGGGGCTTATAAAACAATCACAGGCGATATGTACATCTCATCTACAATAGTAGAAATTTTATGGGGCTTATAAACTTACGATTGGATAGAAAGTTGCTACCGATCTACAATAGTAGAAATTTTATGGGGCTTATAAACAGTACCTATATCATCAATACCATAATATCTACAATAGTAGAAATTTTATGGGGCTTATAAACTTTGCAATGTGAAACCGTTATCGTCTATCTACAATAGTAGAAATTTTATGGGGCTTATAAACCTAGCGATGTACAATAGTACAAAAATGAGCGAAATTTGTTAAAAAACCGCACAAATTCACTGTATTTTTAAGTGTTTTGCCCCACTTTTGCATAAAAAAGCCTCTTTAAAGCCCCTTAATTTACAGTAAGACTATAGGTTTGCAATCAGCCCCAATAGCCCTAAATCTTAGGTACATTTTAGTTAAAAAAATAAAAATGTCAAGTCCAAATAAATCAATCTTTGTATAGTTACTAAAAAAGATTAATATGAAACCGAAAGAATTGATTAGTAAAAAGGACTCGAAGTTCTGATTATGCTAGAGCACCTATTTCATACTAAAACTTGACAGCCTAAAACAAATACTGTATAATGAAGAAGTATGGAGCATTAACCAACATCAGCCCTATGAAAAAAGTGTATGTGTTTTTAGCTTTAGCAATTATCCTCTTTGTTGTTTTTTGTTTGCTGGTTAGAAAAGCTTATCGGCAATTTGTTTTTGACCGTACTAAAAAATACTTAAAGTTAGCAGTGATTGTGTTGATTTTAGCTTTCGAGATGTTGCATGCTGTAAACATTATTATAGACTGTAGTATGGGGGTTACTCCCGCAATTACTTGGGTTTGTGGTGCAGCATGTTTGGTGAGGTGCATGGTATTTAATAGGAGACAGTTTAAATACGCACAAGCGATCATTGATGGATTATTTCAGTGTGGACTGCACAAAGATATTGCACAAGAAATGCAAATGGGCTATTATCAGTTTGGCTCGCATGTCGGTTGGTTTGAGCATAGCGAAGAATTAAACCGTTATCTTAAAACTTTTTCTTTATTTACTTCTTGCGACTTACATAGTCTTAATACCAATGCACCTCGTGCGAGCGAGTTACGAGCAATTCAAAAAAAGTTTCGCACAGTTGAGTTTACATCTTATCTGTTATTTGGATTTTTTATTTCATTTTTTTTGGCTGCGATTACCTTTGTTGTTGCCGCTTTATACTTAGCCTTGAAATAGCAAAGCAAAAGTCTTACTCCTTGACAACTTCTTGTTCTAACTTGCAATCGTGTCTAATCATATAGTTTAATGTTTCTGCATACTCTGCAAAATCGTTTTGTCCTAACATTTTATTGATACGCTTTTTGTCTTCACTTGTGAGTTGCTTTGTCTGTGCCTTATACTTTTGCAATATCGTCTTGTCCATATTCAATGGCTTAAATGGAATATCAGTTCGTTTTTTTAAATGGTTTAAAATATAAAAACCGCCAACATCGATGTCTCCGAAATGTAAAAATACTTTGTTTGGATTTTGCTTGTACATCATGCAAATAAAATCACGCTTCACCGTATTGTGAAATCCTCCGAGATAAATAACAAAGTCATTTTGATTTTTATAATTGTGAAACGAAGTGAGGTTTTCTATTGTGATTATACGAGAGCCAAAAACGGCAATGTTCGTAATCTCTTTGAGAGTCTGTGTTGAAAATGCAATGTCCCCTTGCAATGCCGACAAGTTAATTTCTTGTTCTCCGAGCGTGATTCGAGCATTTCCTTTTACACACACATAGGTCGGCGTTTTTACGATACCATATTCTGATAAAACAGTTTCCTTGTCATCATAATCACCGTATTGTGTAAGAATAGAACGAACCTGTGATTGTAAATTTTCAAAACGCTTACTGTCATTAAAAACTTTAATCGAAAAATCGCGTATGAATGTTTCATCTTCATTTTGCAAAACAGCTCTAGTAGCTTTTAATATATCTTCAAATTTTGCAAAATCTTGAGTTTCTTTGTCAAAGTGTTCCACATTTTTGTTTTTGGAAATCCTTATCTTTTGTTCTGTGATAAAATGCTGCAAAGGAGAATTGACATCAGAAGAATCGGTGTAGGAATCAAGCAGGTGCAGTAAGTCGGTTTGTGTTTCTTTCCGTGATGTGCGATGGAGGTAGGCGTAGATAGCACTAAGAGAATCATCGTTTGTATTGAGCATGACATTTTTAATCTTTCCGTTTTTTCGCTCTTGTATGAAATGAAACCCTTTGCTTTTAAAAATTCAAGATCTGTATTTACTTCTTTATAAAAGGCATACTCAGAATCATCATCATATTTTGGAAACAATTTTGAAGTTTGTATTTTAAATCTTTGCTCGTTTACATTATCCCCTGTAAAAGTTTTACTGTTTTCATACAAGTCCAAAAGAGCATCCAAAACTTTTACTTCAATTTTATTCCCCATAATACCTGAAATCCTCTACAAAACTTATAGTGTCTTCACGCATTACCGTCAGAACGGTATCGATGTTTTCTTCAATATCTTGAATCTTTGGGGAAGGAGCCACAAGAATTGTCTGGAACTGAAGTTGATTGAAAAATTTCATGACGCTTGCAATTCTCTGCTCATCCATATTGTTAAAGGCTTCATCCAACATCAAAAGTCGCACCGAGTTTTTGTTCTGATACATATTGTTTAACGATGCAGCCATAATCCTTTATTTCACTTTTAATGAATCAATGTTTAAAATATGATTCTTTATCCATTGATGAGAAATCCGTTCTTGTTCAAGGCGATTGTATTCTTTATCATTTGATAGTTCTGTAAAGACTTTTAATTCTTCTACTGTTAAATTGTCAGGTATGCCACCTTTTAAAGACTCCCCTTTTACCCTAAAATTATTAAATTCATTGAGAGTATTCATATCCATGCAAAATGACTTTACATTCGGAAATGAATATCTAAAAAATGACAGTATTTGATATCCATGCTCATCTAAGTCACCAAAATAGAATAATCTGTATTTTTTTAACCATTCATATTTATTAAAACCCCCTGAAGAAAAACCATGCCCCCAAATGCATAGAGAGTTTTGAATACTTGGGAAAGTTATATAAACCATCTCATTTTCAATAATGAAAATATTTTCAATAGTTTTCAAAATCTTTGCAGAATATAAATGCTTAAAATCTTCAGAAGAAAGTTGCATTTCGTTTGGAACAAATCCTTCTATAATCTCGAATTTTTCCAAAAACCGAAATCGAACAAAATCTGGTTTTTCCTTAAGTCCATGTTGTTTTATAAAAGAATTTTCTTTTGTAATTTTTTCGACTGAACAAAGGCTATGTATAAATGCTTGATTATTTTCTATAAACTTTGAATGAACCTGTAAAGGAATTGTTCTTAAATATAACTTACTATCTGGATTCTGATAAAACCAATTTGCACACAGGCAGATATTCTTCCAATAAGAATCAGTGCTTTCTTCAATGTTGGCGGATATTACTTTCTCATGATTTTTTACAATCCAAGTCTTTATATTTGTTTCAGAAAACGAAGTATGAAGATTATTCAAAATGATTTTACTTACTTTTTCCAATAATTCGAAATCCTTTTTTTTGTTTATAAATGAAAGATAGTCCTCTTTATTTTCAAATAAAATTTTGGTAATAACTGTTTGTATTCCATTTTTTGTAGAAACAGTATCAGTTTCATATCTATAAGAATGTTTACCATTATTTTTTGAGTACTGATGAATTTCTTTTAATTCCAATTCTCTTTGCTCTAAATCATCATAAGGATTTCCCTTATTACATGGAATTACAAGCGGAAACATATTTTTATCATTGTTGAAAAAATACCAACTTAGAAAATCAGCATATTTTGCCAGCGATTTTTTCTTTAGTTCATTTACAGAAATCATTTTGACTTTTCCTTATATTCTTCTATGCCCATATAGATAAGTTTTGAGTCATCAGAATGAGACTTGTCAACAAGATGAATCGAAGAAATATAATCTTCTACTACATTAATTTTATCATTTGGAGTAACAACCATTACCTGAATGTCCATGTCATTAAAGATATTCATGACTTGTTCAGAGTTTTTAGAGTCAATTTTACTGAATGCTTCATCAATAATTACAAATCTAAAGGAAGAATTGTTTTCTGTGTTTGCCACAATACCAAACTGATAAGAAATTGCTGCGGCTAAAATAGTATAAGTCAGCTTTGTTTTTTGCCCTCCACTCAAACTTGAACTGTCAGAATAATACTGTTTTTGCATGTTATCTTGTACAAATAGTTCCTGTGCTCCATACTGGAACCAGTTTCTTACATCTAGAACTTTTTTCTTGAAACGTTCATTGTCATTTAATGTCATTAATAGTTTTTGAATTTTTTGGAACTGTTCTTCTTTTTTCTGTGGATTATTTTCGACAAAAAGCATGGCATCTGGCGAAGCATCTTTTAGAAGACTTTTAAAATCTTTTATTTCTGTATCGTTCTTTGTTCTCAATTCCAATTGTAAATATGTATCAGGATTCTTGTCATATAAAATCCTTTTTAAATCTTGGTTTAATGAAGATATTGCTTGTTTTATTTCCTGTTGCTGATTTTGAATACTACGCTTGAAAGCAGTAAAATCCTCCTTTAATGATGTATGAAGATAGTCATGGAATCGGTTTGTGTATTTTGGTAAATCATCATTTTCAAGTTTTTTATATGTAGTCATAAAATCATCAAGATAATCTGAAGTTGCTTTTAAGTCTGGAAAATCAAGAGACCAGTCTCCATATTTTTCTCTTATAGCCTTTGATGATGGATGAAGTGCATCTTCCATTAACGAGATAATTTGTGTCATATAGCCACCAAGAGAGCGACCTGAGCTCGCATCTTTTGATTTTAATTCACTTTCAATCGAATACTGATTTTTCTTAAGTTCTTCTAATGTCTTTGGTTTAGAAAGTCGAGGATAATTTTTCTGTAATGTCAATACTTTCTCATCCAATAACGAGAAATCAAATTGTTGAAGTAAGTTTCTTAATAATTCCGAATTACTCTTAAAATCTTTTTCAATACTTTCTATTTCATTTTTTACACTTCCTGACTTCTCAGAAAGTTTTTCTTTATACTTTTCTTTTTCACATTTTTGCTTCATTTTTTCGTCAAGTTCTTCCTGTAATTTTGCAAGTGAGGAATTTTCTGATAGAAGTTCATCCTTCTTCTTTTGAGAAGAAGCCAACTTTTTCACAATGTTTTCAACATCTACTTCGATCCAATTATCAATCATCAGAGCGTCATGACAGAGATTTTGTATATTTCGTAGAATTTCTTTACTTTGCAATTTAGTTTTTTCTTCATTTCTTAAAGATTCAAGATCAGATTCTTTTTCTTCGTATGTTTCAGAAAGCAAAACTTTCTTTTCTTTGTTGTTCCATCCTAATACCCAGTTAGCTTTTGAATTCTTGCCTGGTCTGTCATCTTTTTCATTTTTAAGTTCAGATTTAATAAGTCCTGAACTTGTAAGAGCCTTTATTGCAGCAGCATATTCATTTATATTGTCTGTACATAAGTACGAGAAATGTTCTTTTATATATTTTTGTATCCAACGGCAGTGAATCTGATTCTTCTTAAAGTTCAATTTTGAGCCAAGAAAATTTTGTTTAAACTCAATTTCTTCGTCTGAAACATCAAAAATATCTTCTTCTGATTTTAGATATACGACTCTTCCCCGCATATCATTTTCATTTACAAAGGTACTAACAGATTTGTATAATTTTTCAGGTACGATAAGAGTTAAGGCAAAATTGTGCAGAAGCTTTTCAATGGCATTATTCCAATGTTGTTCGTTATTTTTTACACAAATCAATTCTCCTGCAAATGGAATTTCATCTTGCTCTATATTTAAAGATTGGCAAATTCTTTTTCTCATTTCGATATTTCTATCTGGAATATTGCTTTCACGATCATGTAATGATTTTAATTCAATCTTGATTTGTTCAATTTCTTTTGAAACTGCATCTGAAGAATTTTTTATCATGCGTATTTCTTCTTCACAATCAGCTTCATCTTGATTAGCATTTTGGTTTTTTTCTAAAATTATTTTTTTACAATTTATGAATGAACTTTCATTAGTTGGCATCTCAATGTTGAGTTTTGTTAGATTCGTTTGCAGTTGCATACATCTTTGACTTCGGCGCTCTTTTTCTTGTTTCAACATTTCTATTTCATTGTTAATTTCATTTAGTCGAATTGTGTTTGAATCTTGAGCAATTGACTGCTTTAACGAATCAATTTCTTTATCCAGTTCATGTATTTCAACTTTTGTTTTACTTAATTCACCACTTATTTTTGTAAACTCCTCGTTTTTAACTGAAAGCTTTTCAGATAGAAAAGAGTCGGAGTTTTTCATATTCCAATAAGGAAGTATATCAAGCATGGATTTTATTTCTTCTCGTTTTGAACGCTCTTCCTTATACTTTAACCCTGTGTCATGTACAGATTTAAATTTTTCAATCTGTACTTTAGTTTTTTGAATTTCATCATATGCATGGACTAAATTTGCATAGTTTTCTTGTAATTTATCAAATTCTTGAATGATATTTCCTTCTTCAAGCATATTGTATTTTATGAACGAGTTTATATCGCCTAAAACTTTAAGACCAACAATTTGTGAAAACAATGTTAAGGCTTTATCAGAACGAAATCCAAAATAATAGGAATAGGCTTTTGCATATTGCTTAAAATTTGGATAAAACACTGTTCCTTTTAAGTTTGTAAGCGTTTCTTTCCATTTTTTATTGCGAATTATCTCAATACTATTTTCTGACAGGCATGCCTCGATGTCTTTAATAGAAAGTTTCCCATCTGTAATAGCAAACACTTGCTGTAAATTTGAACTCGTAAAATATCTGATTTGAAGCAGGCTAATAGATTTCTGCGTAAAAGAATTTGTAAAGCAGCCATTCAAAATAGAAATTGTATTTTCCTTTTTACGCAAATACTGAACAGAAGAGTAATCTGGATTATCATCTGCCAGTTTTGTACCATACGCACCTAAAACATAAGATTCTTCGCTACGGTCTCGCTTTTTTGCCTCGCCAGATGATTGATTGTAGAAACGCTTATCATTGGGAACTAAAAGTGTGAGTAAGGCATCTACCAGAGTTGTTTTTCCACTTCCATTTTCACCAGTTAAAAGAGTTGGTTTATTTTCTGCCTTTACAGTATATATTTTTTTATCAAAAGTTCCCCAGTTACATAGTTGAAAGTATTCAAGATTATAACCACCTGTAGAAAACAATTCATTACTCATTGTTTTCCTCCTGCTCATTTTCATGCTTAATCATATTATTATGTTCGACAAGTTTATTTCTGAAATCTTCTAGGAACTCAGGCGAAACTATTGCACGAATAATTTTATTGATTTTGTATATATCATTCCGTTCGTTTTGTGAATCATCGAATTCTTTTTTAGAAAGATTTTCCACATATCCTAAGTCTTCAAATTTATTCAAATATTGCTTAAGTTTATTTTGGAATTTTAATTCATCCGTGTATTCAGGAGAATAGTTTTTTAAGCGTTCCATGATTTCATTTTCTTTCATTGTAAAAATTTCAGAAAAGTCATCTGAACTTTCAAAATAATCCAATGCTTCCCGTAATATTACGCACAAAAAACTTTCTTCAACTGAAAGCCTGACTTTACGAATTAACCTTGGTAGTGATTCGAAATCCTCATCAATATTTTCATTCTTTTGTCGTAAGAATGCATACCCGTCAGATTCTTCAACAAGCAAAGTAATTCCAATAGTGGCGAAATAATTATCAATATAAGATCTATTTCTTAAAAGCAGATTCCATGTCTTATCCTGTTCATTTTTCCGTATTATAGGTCCTTGCAAAAGTTTAATGCATACTACTGCCCATTCATTAATATCTCTATTCATAGAACACAATCCTTGGCACTTTTATTAGAAAGGCTTTGTCACCTTTCAAGTATTTAATTTCTTCATATTGAGAATCATCTATAGTGGATTTTATTGAATCTTTAAGTCCAAAAAAGGTAACTATTTCCATTAATCCATATTCTATTGGATTTTCTCTTACAAATTCTCCAAGGGAAAACTGCCTATTACATTTTTTATAATAAAATTTCAATTTATCTTCAATTTTTTTTGTATCTACATGGAATTGCGAAATCAAATTTTCTATTGCGTCTTTATTTATTTCTCGCTCATCATAGCTATCAATACTTCCAAAGGATAAATCAAATTCTGGTAAAACGGGATATCGTGCCTGTGGGAAAGATAAGGCCGGTTTTGTTTGTTCAATCCAAACAGGAATATTTTTTATATCATTTTCTTTCAGTAATTTTTTATATTCAAGAAGATTGTCCTTTATGTCTTTTATTAATTCTCGCACCACACTTTCATTGCCAGTCTCTCTAAATGAAAGCATTTTATTTATCCTTGAAGTGAGTATCCTGTTTTGTGCAATAATCTGGTTTCCTGAATCAAAAAAGTATCTACTGAGATTAAACAAAAAACGGTCGTTCCATTCAAGGCCTTTTTGCCTTGCGTTTTCCATTATTGAATCTACGAGGGAATTAATTTCATTATCAGTATCTTCGGATATAAAATTCCAAAAGCTTGTAAAAGAACGCCCTTGAGGAGATTTTCTCAGTTCATCATTCGTATCCAAAGTATATCCAAGAATATCTCCTCGTGAATTTTGTTTTTCACTTTGGCGATTATATATATCATTAATTACAGACTGAAAATTCGTTCTAATCTGGTTAAAATCACCAAGCAAATCCTTAGAACTTTGAGTAATTACAGAAAGCCGTTCTTGTATTTGATATTTATCATATGTATTGCTTACAATACCTGTCTCTTGTATTTTCATTATTTCTTTTTCAATATCTCTTTTTTGTTTTTCAAGTTCTGCAATTCGAGAAGCTGCATCTTGATTAGTTTTTTGATTCAAATCACGAAGTTGATTTAATATATTACTGAATCTGGATTCCGCACCAACAGATTGAGTTTCCTGACATTTTTCCAACCATGAAAACATTCGATCCACAGCAGGGTCAAGTAATAAGACTGCTCCTTGATTAGTCATGATTCTTCTTAAATATTTTTTTTGAGGAGAACACCATAAGTCAATATATTTCTTTGCTCTCCGCTTATTATCCAATGATTGTAAAAGTTCGTTTTCGTCAATATTTAATTCTTCTTCCAATTCTGATTCCGCATTGATGTGTTCTTGAATATAATCTACAAGTTTATCTTCAAGTTCTGTACTGTTTATTTGTTGACGAATCTTTACCTTAAAATTTTCAAATAGAAAAGGTATAACTACTTGTGCCGATTTGCTTCGAAGTAGGTTTACACCTATGTCTGAGGTCATTACATTTTGAAATGAAAGAATTGATGCGTCCATAGTTTCTCTCCTCTCTTACATTATACCACAAAATACAAATCGTTACTATAAGCAAAAAAAAGGCGGCAGTATATGAGTGTGCTTTTAACGAATAAAACCCATAGTTATGGTTATTTTGGATTGACTTGTAATAAACTGATACTGCCAACAAGCGAAATATTTTTATGTTGCTCCAATCAACTCTCCGTTTCTCCTTTCCCACTTCCTAAAAATTTTCTCAAAAAATTTCCCAGTATACTGGGAAATGGGGCTTGACACAAGCCCCATTGGCGGAATTTTTTTAAGGAGATACTTTTTATGAAAAAATTTTTTACTATTTTAAGTGTATTTGTTATCTTTTGTTGCTTTGCTTCTTGTAAGCAAGGCAACAAAGGGACATCACTAAAAACTGAATATGCTTTTTTAAGTGCTACAGCTGAAGCAGGGCTACAATTTATAGAGGAATCAAAAGAATTCTCGTTCGTGTGGTATTCAACTGAAGGTACTGTTGAATGTGAGGGCTCATATACTGTTTCTGGTAATAATGTTACATTAACAATAAAAAATGGTATGGCAGGCTCAGGTACACCTACACCTGTAAACAGTGGAACATTAAATGCTACCCTGTCTGATGGTGGTAATAAAATCACTGTAAAAGGAAAAGTAAGTACAGTAGATGTAAATGTTACATTAACATCTGTTCCTACCCCATAGGTAGTTAGTTAAAACAACTTATCGTTCACTGTTAGCATATACCGCCAATCAAATCACTAGCAGTGAACGATTTTAAATCATATTTTCTTTATTTTTTAAAATAAAAAAAGCAAACACCCTACTTTCCCACTAAAAGCTCGCCTATAAGCCCTCATTGAGCTTGACTTCCGTGTTCCACGGCTTTTTTATTTGCCTTTAAAATAAAAAAAGCCTGGCAGCTATCTACTTTCCCACTTCAAAGCAGTATCATCGACGTAAAAGAGCTTGACTTCCGTGTTCGGGATGGGAACGGGTATTACCTCTTCACTATGACCACCAGGCAAATTAAATTCATAAGGACTGCTCTATCGACATGCTTATCTCGTAAGGGGCGATATAACTAATAGGAAACGAAAATGAGTTCTGATATATTTCATATATTAAAGAAGAAAAATATATATAAATACTAATTAAAAAAAACGATAATATGGTCAAGCCTCACGACTTATTAGTATTGGTCGGCTGAATAC
>JAFTEH010000068.1 GCA_017453745.1 Spirochaetaceae bacterium | reverse complement strand
GATTTGTTTCTCTTTTTATTCAAAACAAAAGACCGTGAGCGGAGCGAACCAAACAAGCCGCGAGAGAAACGAGCACCTTATTATGGGGGAAAGAAAAATCAAAAATAAAGACCTGAGCGAAGCGAATACCTTATAGAGTAAAAATAAAAAAAATGCGAGCCACAGCGACTGGGGTTGTGGCTCGACTTAACCTTTTTTATAGTGCAGTATGCAGGGACGGGGCCTACAAGTGCACTTTGAAATTCAGTGCAAAGGTACTGCTTTTTGGAAAACTGTGCAAATTTTTCGGAAAAAAGTGCAGGAAAAGTGCGATTCTTTGGTTTAAGCACAAAAAAAGAGACCTCACTTTTGAAGTCTCTTATACAATATTGTAAGCTTTATTGGTATTCCTTGGTCGGAAGAATCCTTTTATGCAGTTGGGATTGATAATTGCAATTTGGATGTGATTTTTAGCCTTGAATCCTGCTCCTTCGTATAAATCTTCACCTTCCCAGAATACGCCTCGCACGGAATCATACGGTTGCATACCAGCTTTCTTTTGTAATCCATGCAGCGTTTTTATGACTAAACAATCCAGGTCCCTTAGCAGTAAATCGGTACGTGAACCGCCTTTGGTATTTACAGGGAGAGGTTCTCCGTCTTTCTCCAAAGATTCTTTAAGGGTAATATATGCTTCCTTCAATGCATCCAAGCATTTGGAATCCATCAAATCGAGGCAGTTCCCTAAATTGAGCACGGCACCTATTACGGCGGGTTCTGCACCGTTACCTTCCCGTTTGGCTGCATCTTCTGCCCATTGCTTGGCGCGTTCGAGATTATTCTCCCAAAAATACATTCCGGGACCGAGCCAGTCATATGTATGTGTACTAGCGTGAAAACCAAGTTGTCCGGACAGATATTTTTCTGCCCGGTCTTTCGTTGTTCCGTGAAAACCGATAATCAGATTGGAACGTCTGGAGTAGATAGACTCGCTCATTTATATCTCGGGGCAAGATTTCCATGCTTGTCGTAAACACCGACGCTTTGTAAAAACTCCACACGACTCTCCCTTGTTGCTGTAACTTGCCGAGCAGCCTCCCTAAGCATATTCATATGCTCTGTATGCGAATACACTTTAACCATCTTTTACCTCCTTTATGCGAAAAGGCCTACAAAGGTACTACTTTTTTTTTATATATGCAAATTTTATTATAAAAAAATGTTATTTTCTTAATAATAAGAAGTTATTTGATATATAAAATGCATATTTCAAACAACAAATTCTTAAAATTAAATTTAATCTATTGTTATACTATGAACTGAATTATTATCGTCATTATGTAAATAATCAATAAATCCATTTTAAAATACATTCTCAAAATATATGCCAAATGCAATTTTTTTCTGCCATTTTGGCAGTTCGTTAAACTTTTTAAACGTAACACTGCACTTTTATACATAAAGATGCCTATTGGCACAATCATTGCAAACACTTACTTGGTGATTACTAGATATCTGTTGATCGGCCTAAGACATGATCTCAAATAATCACTGAAGTTTAATCTTAATGGTCGAGAAAGGAGTAGCATATGGGGAAAAATCAACACGTTGTACCAGTAGGAGACAAGTGGGGAGTAAAAGGCGAAGGCAATTCCAAATATACGGCAATCACAAATACCCAAAGAGAGGCCGCTGAAATTGCAAGAAGAATTGCCATTAACCAAGAGTCTGAGCGTTTTATACATCGACCAGATGGACGTATACGCGAGCGTGATTCTTATGGAAATGATCCATTCCCTCCAAGAGGCTAAAAGCCAAGTGGCAGTAGCGTTTTTTTTCGCTACTGCCTTTTTCTTTTTCTACAACCAGCAACCAAGTTACAACTTTTTTTTGACATAAACAAATAAATCTTTAGATTTAGACGGAAATGCAGGGAAAATGCGAGGGGAAATGCGGAGGCAAACGCAGAAAGCAGCGCAAAATCAATTCATTTCACTTGCAAAATCAAAACATTATTTGCTTATCTCGAAAAATTATTGTATCTTTGTGCTGATTTTTGGGAAAAATGCACCTTCTTTGTAAGATTTGGGCAGGAAAATCGTATTACATATAGAGAGCCTATATAAAAGGTTACGGAACCAAACATGACACACGAGCAGTTCACGCAAATATAT
>JAFTEH010000067.1 GCA_017453745.1 Spirochaetaceae bacterium | reverse complement strand
GCGTGATTATAGTTGTTGCGTGATTATAGTTGTTGCGTGATTATAGTTGTTGCGTGATTATAGTTGTTGCGTGATTATAGTTGTTGCGTGATTGTATCATATTTTCAAAAAAATGTCAAGTGTTTTTTGGAAATTTTTTTATTTTTTTTAATCTATGGTGGGAAACGAGAATGCTGCAAGGCTGAGTACACTCCTGTTATTAACGAGCAAAGTTTTGCCGTCATTGCGGGCCTGAACATATTTCAGGCGAAGCAATCTCTTGCTGAAATCTATACACAAAGATCGCTTCGTCGTTTTCGCTCCTCGCAATGACGACACAAGCCCGTCATTGCGAGTGACAAACTTGTCGCGAAGCAATCTCGCGTAATTACCTTGAAACCAAAGAGATTGCTTCGTCTCTCCGTTCCTCGCAATGACGAAGCTCTTCAGTCATTTGCGAGCAAAGTTTTGCCGTCATTGCGAGCCTGAACATGTTTCAGGCGAAGCAATCTCTTGCTGAAATCTATACACAAAGATCGCTTCATCGCACCTGCCTGTCGGCAGACAGGTCGCTCCTCGCAATGACGAAGTGCTGGGATTTAGTTCGCTTGGTGAGCGTAATCAGAGCAACTCCCTCGCAATAATAGGGCTTGACATTTTTTTAATTTTTTTACATATTATAGAAGCCATTAATTTAGGAAATGCTAATGCTAGTTAATGGTATTCCTCTAAACTAAAATTTTAATTAACTGGAGGAAGTGTTTATGCTAAAGTTAGCTATGTTTTTGTTTTTCTTTTTGACACAAGCAATGCCTGCTTACTAAAACAAAAAATTAAATAGAATATGTATTAACGAGGTATCATTTTAATAATGTGGCCTCGTTTCACTTTAACTTAAACCACGACCATCTATGAAATTTAAATATATAGTAAAAAAAGAACTTTATGAACTTATACATAATCCAAAATCTTTTTTAAATATTATTGCCTTTTTGCTTTTGCCATTTCATCCCGGATTGCAAAATAGCCAATATAAAAAATTTGCAACACTACTAAGCATCATGTGTGCTTCAGGTCAATATATCTACGACTCTTACTGTAATGATGCCTTAAGTGGCGGTAGTGTATTCCTTGAAAACACAAAAACACCTTTTTCTATAGCGCTTACTGTTAAACTAGCTCATTCGCTTGTAATATGTCTATTTGTGCTTGCAATACATTATACGATAAACCATTTAGATATACTTCCAAGCGATTTACTATCCATCGTTTTTCTATGCATTTTTTTAGCTAGTCTTATGCAAATAGTTTCTGTATTCTTAAAAAATGCTGAAATAATATCGGCAATCATCGTCATGACTATTTCTGCACTCGTACTATGGATAACGCTTATCTTTCATCCTGTCATGCAGATTCTACTTAGTCTTAGCATAGCTATAACTTCAATACTTATCGCCTACCGCCTTTCAAATTCCACATACTACCGAGCACAACTTTAAGGAGAAAAGAAGTATTAAAAAATTAAAAAAAGGGCTTGACATTTTTTTTTTTTTTTTTATATTATAGGCGCCATTAGTTTGGGAAATGCTAATGCTAGCTAATGGTATTCCTCTAAACTAAAATTTTGATTAACCGGAGGAATGGAAATGTCTAATCACAAAAGAGAAATAGTGCTTATCGCAATGCTTATACTCTCTGCTATTTTTGCAACACCTGTATTTTAATTATATAGGTTAAATTTGTAGGAGGGTGTAAATTGCTTAAGCGTACACTCTCCTCACATTTAGGATCGAAAATTATGAACTCCGCATTAATAATACTTTTCAAAAAAGAATTGTACGAATTTAGATATAATATTGATAATTGGATTTTGATTTTAATTTCGCTGTTAACTATTTGTATTCCAGCAATACATGCCTCTGATGCCCGTGTTTTTTATCTTGCAATTTTGGTTCTTTTATCTGTAGAAAAATATATTTTTTTCACATTCAGAAACGAAATAGAAGGCACTGGTGGTGTATTTATAGTAAATACTAATGTAAAATTTTGGGAATCTATGTTAGTAAAAACTTTATTTTCACTTTGCATCTTATGTTTGATGATGATTATGAGTTTTGTTATGGGTAGGTGGATTTTATCAAGTGTAGAATTTGTATGGCTTGTAAGTTTAACTATGAGTATTTCAGCAATTAGTTTTTGTACAGTATGTTTTTCAAAAGGCTCTTCAAATAGTGCTTCAACAATTTCGATTATTTTTGTTGTCGTATTAATAATAATCACACTACTTATTCGTAATACTATTGCTAAACTATGTGTTTCCATTATTGTAACAGCCATAAGTTTTTTTATCGCCAATAGTCTCTCAAAGTCCACATACTACCGAGCGCAACTTTAAGGAGAATAAAATGCAATTTAACATAAATTTTAACTATAAAAAGAAAGAACCCTTGTTCCAAAACTTGACACTTGAAATTCCCGATGGAGAAATTTCTGTTCTGTGTGGACATAATGGTGCTGGCAAAACAACATTACTAAAAATTATTTCAGGTGTCTTACCTGGCTCGCAAACCATCGATAATGCTTGGTTTGTGCCTGCACAAGGCGGACTTATTAGGCATTTTTCCTTGCAAGACCATGTCAAGATCTTAGGAGGAACACCGAACGAACTTTACGATGAAGCCTTTGAGCTATTTGGTGCTGAAACTTTTTACAAAAAACGCATCGCAAAACTTTCCACTGGGCAAATAGTTATGGCAGGGCTTTTGGTGGCTTTTGCGAGCCAGCGTGAATTTTTGTTACTTGACGAACCATACTCAAGCCTTGACCCAACAAACGCCGAAAACTTAAAAACGCTATTACAAAAGCGAAAAGGTACCACTATTCTCACCAGCCACGACCTATTTTTAACTTGCGAAACCAGCAAAAACATACAGTTTCTGAAACATGGTAAAATCGTTTGGAAAAATGAACAAAACGAAATCACAGTTGACGAATTAAAAAACGCCTATAAGGAATTTGCTTAAAATGTCATTTTTTGTTTTGTTAAAAAAAGAAGCGATGGAACTGGGACGAAACAAGGTTTACCTATCGTTTCTGGCTTTTTGTTTGGTATTGGTTGCTATACTTCTTGTGCGTCAAGTCAAGTTACCAGAAACCGTCTACTATATGTTTATACCAATTTTGGTAAGCCAGTATGTTTTCGATTCTTGCTATAATGATATTAGGCATGGCGGAGCGCTTTTTTGTATAAACCTAAAATGTAGCACGCTCCAGATTATGCTCTCAAAAGCAGTTTACGCCATAATCATTGGAGCAGTTTTGTTTTTAGGTTTTGTATTGGTTTTTGGTTTTAAGGTGAAAAACCTAATATGGTTTATACCTTTTTTGGTTGGCTTGACATTTTTTACATACACAGTAACGCTTTTAAGCAAAAAATCCGACCTAATCACTTCCGCAATTTCTGGCTTTGTTTCACTCGGTATTTTGCAGTTAATATTTAATACAAATAACCAATTTTGTCAAGTAGGCTTTGCCCTACTTTTTGTAGTTGCTGCGTTTTTATTAGCGCACATTTTTTCAAAAACGATATTTTTTAGGTCAGAAATCGTGGGTTCGTAACCCAGTCCTAGCGTACCATTGCGAGTACACTTTACCGCGTCATCACGAGGCAGTTTCCGCCGTCATTGCGACCCACTGCTTGCTTGGAAGTTTAGGACAAGCGACTTGTTTCAGGGGAAGCAATCTTACGGTTACAGCCCTCGTTATCGTTATGCGAGATTGCTTCACCTTGTCCTCTTACTTGTTAGGCAAGGCTCGCAATGACGAAGCGTATAACCGTCATTGCGACTATACTTCACCGTGCCATTAGCGAGCCGACTTGCTTGGAATTATGGGCAAGTCCCCGAAGCAATCTCACTGATAGAAAGAACAAACGGATTGGTTCGTGTCTACCTGTCTGCCGACAGGCAGAACGACGCTCGCGAATAAACGCAGGCACTCCAATCGAAACGCAAAGTCGCACCTTCACACGATAGCACACTCTGCGTTCCACATCTTTGCATAAATACTATTAGGATTACCTAGTAAACTCTGGTGCGTACCAATCTCGGCTATCTTGCCTTCATCCATTACAATAATTCTATCACAAAACTTACAAGAGGCGAGCCGATGCGAAATAAAAATTACAGTTTTATCTTGGGTTATGCGATTAAATGATTCATAAATTTCGCTTTCAGCAATAATATCAAGTGAAGCGGTAGGCTCATCTAAAATCATAACTTGGGCATCTTTATAAATCGCTCTAGCGATTGCAAGTTTTTGAGTCTCTCCACCTGAAAGCTCAACACCAACACTTGAAAAATCTTTTGACAAAAACTGATTTAAACCATGCGGGAGTTTTTTAATCCTATCTGCAACTCCAGCTTTTTCTAATGCGTCCCATACTTTGTATTCATCATAGTTTTTACTACCAGCAACAATTTCCCCAATTGTAAACGGTAACAACTTAAAATCTTGAAATACAGCAGAAATGTTTTTTAGAATAGCATCTTGAGAAAAGTTTTTGCTATCAACATTATCATAAAATATCTTGCCAATGTTAGGTGTAAGCAAACCGCAAATCAATTTAATGAGTGTAGTTTTTCCAGAACCATTAAGCCCGACTATAGCAAGCCTTTCCCCTTTGTTGATGGTTAAGCTCAAATTGTTAACAATATTCCGCTCACTGCTTGGATACTTGTAACAAACATCATGCAATGTAATAGTTTCTAATTTAAACTCGGAACTAGTGGTTTTCACCGTTAAAATATTTTTAGTCGTAGCAATTTCATTTGGTAAATTCAAATAATCAAAAAAAAGTTTTAGGTAATAGTTGTTATCTAAAAGAGCAAAAATCGCAACAACGACTTGTGCCAATGCAGCAGTTGCTTGAGTGATTGCAAGATAATATTTAAGCACATCACCTAGACTTAAAACTTTTTTGTTAGCTAATACTGCTACAAATAAATAAACTATCGCTCCTAAAATCGCAGTAAACGCAACAGTTAATACCTTATGTTTTCCTTCAGTGCGTATTTGATTTTTGCGTGCAGAAAAATGTGGATCATACATAATAGTTTTTAATTCATCATTCAAAAAATCCTGCTGTTGTAAAACTCTTATTTCTTTTGCAGCATGTTCATCATCAATATAGTTTACGAGGTAAAAATCGTAAAATTGAGCATTCTTACCAAGAAACACAAAAAGCTTTCTAACAACTTGCATAACTTTTTTATAATTTTGTGCCAAAAAAACAGCACTGACAATAACAAAAAGAATTAGCAAACCACTCATCCAAATTTCAGCTTTAATCAAAAGTGGAACAATAATCAAAAAAGCAATAACAAAGCGAAAACCACTACGAAAAAAATTACTAGAAAACCAAATCGCTTCAAAAATTCCACCTAACCCACTTTCAGAGTTGTTTTCAATTTGTTTACGCTTTTCATTTATATTACTATCAGAAATTTGTTCAAAGCTTAACGAAAAAGCTTTTTCTTGCAATGCTAAATCTTGTTCTGCTAACACACGCACTTTCATTTGATTAAAAATCTTTGAAAATACAGCCCGAAGTATTACAAATAAAAATTCAATGCACACAGTATAAAATGCAAATAATAGAATTGTCTTTTCATTAGCCTTATCTACTATCAAGTCAATGATTTTTGCAGACATAAAAATTATTACACTCGGAATTAAGGCTTCAAATATATGCGATAAAATTTGTGTGAAAAGTGCAAAACGAGAAGCACTATTTATAAACGAAAAAGTTTTAAATGCTATATTAACATGTTCTTTTACTGTAAGTTTTTTTTCATACATTTTTATTCCTCATAGTATTTTGTAGAAAGATCATAAAGTTCTTTATACCAACCAGCATTATCTAGCAATTCCTCGTGTGTACCTTGCTCAATAAGATAGCCGTCTTTCAATACAATTATTCTATCACAAATACGAGTAGACTTAAGTCTATGAGAAATAAGAATTGCAGTTTTACCACTTGCAAGTTGGGCATAAGTTTTGTATACATTAGCTTCAGCTATTGGATCAAGATTTTTAGTAGGTTCGTCTAAAATCAAAACATTTCTATCTTTATACAATGAACGTGCCATGATTATTTTATTGGTTTGACCACCAGAAAACGAAACAGCATCTTTATAAAATTCCGCTAACACATTTGTGTGTATACCTTTTGGTAGCGTATTTACAAAATTCAACGCATCAATTTTATTTAGAGTATCTATCACCTTAGCTTCATTTTGTCCATTTACCACATGCGAAAAAGAAACATTATTAAACACAGTACTAGGTATCAGCGATGATTCTTGAAACACAGTACTAAACAAACTAAAAACCTTTTCTGGCTCTACCGTACTAATATCAATTCCATCAATTAAAACCTTGCCAGTAGTTGGTTGCAAAAGACCTGTAATAAGTTTTATTAAAGTACTTTTACCTGAACCATTAAGCCCAACTATACCTAACTTTTCATTTGCTTTTATTTCTAGGTTAATATCTTTTAATACACAATCTTCAGAACCAGAATAAGCATAGCTAACATTTTCTAGTTTTATCGTATGCGAATTTTCAGTAAAATTATTTTGAGTTATAATCTTTTCAGTTCCTTCCAATTCCATAAACTCTCTAAAATCACTTACATACTCATTCGATTCAAAAACTTCTTGTATATTTTCAACTACTTGAGAAAGCCAGTCTCCAAATCCTGCAATAGCACCTAAGTATAAGGCAAAGGAACCTATTGTCATTTCAGGATTAGTTACTGTAACATGTATTAAATAAAAATACGCAATACCATCGCGTAAAAAAGTTAAAAGCCCTTGCAAAATATTTTGTAGCAAGCTAAATCCTTCTTTCTTTTTTGTGAGTTGTATTTCGTCATTCATAATCGACTTAGATATTCTTATAATAAGCCTATGCAAACTATAAATGCGAATATCTTTTGCGTATTCAAGAAGCGTAAGTTTTTTTGAAACACATCGTTTTTTGATATTTATTTCTGCTTCGTCGGTATGAAATTTTGCTTTTAACCATTCAATAAATATAATTATCATTCCATCAATTATATATGCACTAACCAACAATACCACAACCAAAGGATGCAAAGTAATAAGAATGCCAGAAAAAGCTATCAAGCCTAAAAGATTCGTTACTACATTTTTGCTATTGACTAATAAGGCAACGATACTTGAAAAGGCATAGTTTCCCACAGCAGTTAATGCTTTTTGCGAAAGAGTTTTCCCCTCGTGTGATGTATACAGCTCATAATCAAGATTCATTCTTTTTGTGTTTAATTTTTTATAACCATAATAGAAAAAAAACTTCCAAGATTTTTCATCTAGTTTAATATCAATCATTTTATCAGCAACAGAAAAAAGAATTAATCCTACACTAAAAACCAAAACCTCAAGAAGCAAAACAAAAAGCTCTTTATTTACACTAAGCGAGTTTAAAACAACCTTTGACAGATAGAGCGAAGTGAGTGAAGCAAGCACAGTTATACCAGGGTGAATAGCAAGCAATACAACAAACACCTTATCAAATGCTAAATGTTCTTTTAACATAAAGAAAATATTATTTATTAATGTTGATCGTTTTGTTTTCATATTATTCGAAGTTGATTATAGTTGTTGCGTTGATTATAGTTGTTGCGTTGATTATATCACATTTTCAAATTTTTGTCAAGCACTTTGCAAAATTTTTTTTAAGGGAGATGGTGCTAAGCTAGAATGGTGAGAGCCTGATTAGATGGGCAGTAACCGTTAGATTGCTTCAGTCGCTGCATATTGAAAAAACATCCCTTTTTTAAACTATGGCCGAGAATTAAAAATGTGCAGGAATTTGTTTTTAATTCTCGCATTACCACCTCGTACATCCTTGTACGAGGATTTAGTGTATTGGTATTTCCTCGCAATGACGAAGCGGTTGCGTTTCACAACCTCGCAATGGCAGAAAAAACCGTCATTGCGAGCGACAAACTTGTCGCGAAGCAATCTCAACTACAACCGTCATAAAACAATCACCACTCTCACATCCCACCATACTTCAACTCTTGCCGTCTCCACACAACAAGCGTAAGTGGCACAAGTACTACTAGATACACCACAGGAATTAAAAGCGTATAACTTTGTGCAATTTTATCAAGCACAAACCCCACTGGTAAATACGCAACTGTCGCAAGTGGCAAAACAAAAGTAAAGGCAAATACGATAATCTTACTGTACAACACAAAAGGATAACGAGCAAACTCAAAACTATTCATCAGTGGTACAAACAAGTTTACTTTCATGTCAATCGAAAACGAAATCGAGCACAACAAAATATTTATACAACCCATAACTGCAACATTCAAAATCAAAAAAACTAAAAAAAACAAAATAGTAAAAACTGATATTTGCACTTGCATATTAACCCTTGCAAACACCATTATCAAAACCGCAACAATTATATTTGGTAATCTATCAATAGAAATGTTCGCCGCCATCACTTGCAACAAACTAGGCACAGGTCGCATCAAAACAATATCATACTCGCGTGAATATAAATACTTTGATGCAAAATTTGTAAAACCCGAAAAGAACAAATGAAAAGTTGCAATCACACAGTTTGCATAACCTTGTAAAAATAAACACTCATAATAATTCCAGTTCTCTGCTTGCGGTAAATGCTTAAAGATAATAAAAAGCGAAAGCACACCTAAGGCTTGATAAATCGTGTTAGAAATATTTTTTAATAAAAAGTTAAACTTAAAAAACGCCGTTGCCTTACAATGAAAATAAAAATACGACCAAAAAATATATAACTTATGTTTCATCTTCTAGCCTCCAATTGAATGGTATCGCTTAACACCAACTCTAAAAATAATTTTCATCACCACATACAAACCAGCAATCCAAGCAACTTGAAACATAAGAGTTTTGATACATTCATTGGTAGTCAGCAAGCCTAAAAAGATCTTAAACGGTTTATCAATCATCAAGTGAAACGGAAACAACTTCGCTAGGTCTTGCATGATTTCAGGAAAAAAGTCAAGTGGAAAAACAGAACCTGAAGAAATACTACGCAATAAAAAGAACACTGTCATTATCGAAGAATTATCCCCAATAAAAAAAGTTAAAAAGCCTACGCTTAGAGTAATCAATAAATACAAAACTAAACTCAAAGTAAAACTAAATAGAAACAGTGCAAGGTTTATAAGACTCGGTAAAACAATCGGGTGAAAAAATAATACACTCACGATTAAAAGTAAAACCGTTTCCGTCATTGTCTTTGATGTAATGATACCAAAACCTTTTGAAAAATAATACAGCGGTATCGAAACTGGCTTTGACAAAAGTGAAATGATTCGACCACCTTGAATGTCATAATTCAAGTGCATATCCACATTATAAGAATACAAACCAGCAATACTACAATTTAAAATTAGGTAAGTCAATGTCAAACTAAAATCATAACCCGACACAGTCGTGCTTGAACTAAAAATATGACGCAAAAAATAATACTGTACTATAAGCAAACACAGTGCAGATGACGACATCAAAATAAAATCCAGCTTAAATACAAAAGTTTCTTTTATGGAGCAGGTGTACACATGAGCGTAAGTGCTTAACGGGGCTTTAACTTTCATTGTTGTGTTCCTTTGAAACAGCGTACTTGATAATGTCTTCTAGTGTTTGCTCGGTGATGTTCATAGTTTTGATTTTACCAAGTTCGTTTAGTTTGTTAACAACATCCAGTGGATTCACTTCGCTTCTGATAAAAAAGTTAAAACCATTTTCGCTTTGCACCACACCACTTGCAGTAAATTCATTCAAAATATTTTCGCATTGTTGTAAAATGCATTCACTTAACTCATCCTCAAACTTGATACTCACATTGTTACCAGTTTTATATCTTTCCTTAAATGCATCAACACCACCATGAAACAAAAGTTTTCCAGTGTCGATTAACAAAACTTTATTTACAATCTTTTCGATGTTGTGAATATCATGGGAAGTGATTATAATCGTTGTACCAAAGTCACGATTAACTTGCTTTAAAAATTCGTTGATGTTATCTTTTGAAACAATGTCCACACCAATCGTTGGCTCATCAAGCAATAGTAGCGGAGGATTATGTAAAAGTGCACACATTAAGTTTGCCTTAATGCGTTGCCCAAATGAAAAATACCTTACAGCAGTTTTTCGCTTTTCAGTTAGCTTTAACAACGCAAGAAAATATTCAAGTCGCTCAGTAAAAACTTTTTTCTCAATACGATATATCCGTCTTATAAGTTCAAGATTATCTTCAAGCGTAAGAGATGTCATCAGTTGATTTGTTCCGCCAAACATCACCCCAATCTTACTTGTGAAATCGTTTCGTTTTTTAGAAGGTGATAAACCGTTTACACTTACCTCACCGCTTGTGTTATGCAAAATACCTGACAAAATTTTTATCGTTGTCGTTTTGCCTGCACCATTTAACCCAACATATCCGACAATATCACCAGACATAATCTCAAGCGAAATATCATCCAATGCTTTAAAAGTTTTATCCTTGTCTTTACTTCGAGATTTATAACAGTGGGTTAGATTTTCTAGCTTGACAACCACTTCGTTCGACTTATTCATCATAACTCCAAAAAGAATTCTTTATAATGATTTTCGCATATTTTTGAAAATAAAACAATACTTTGAAGTACTACATGTTTACTCACATTACATAATTGCTTATATAGTTTAAGTAAATTGCCATTTACTTTATAGTTACTTGCAAAACACCCACCACCGCAAAACTTTCTAATCCAACATTTTGAGCATGGTTCAATTTTATCAGATGAGAAATTTAATAATCCATCGATTTTATCCCACTTAATTACAGTATTGACATTGCCTAAGATTAAATCTTTTTCAGCTGAAAGCACTGGGCAAATCGCAACATCACCATTAGGAAGCAAAGTAAAATGCCTACAGGACTAGCTCCACAATCGCAGGCCGTAAATCCTGACCAAGAAAAATCATCCCCAAGTGATTCAATAATTACTTCCACAGACTCTTCAAGAATCATTACACCATTTAATTCGTGCTTCTCCATAGGTTTACACATCTCCCCCTAAACAAAAATTTCCACTACTTAACATAACAGCGTAACACACGCTCACCACATCAGCAAAACACTTAGTAGTAGTTGTGCTTAGTAATAGTTGTGCTTAGTAATAGTTGTGCTTAGTAATAGTTGTGCTTAGTAATAGTTGTGCTTAGTAATAGTTGTGCTTAGTAATAGTTGTGCTTAGTAATAGTTGTGCTTAGTGTATCATATTTTCAAAAAAATGTCAAGCACTTTTTTGGAAAAGATTTATTTTTTTGTTTTTTGATGCTAAGGCGAAATTGGGGCAAACCAGTTTAGGATTTAGGATAAAGTGTCATTGCAAGCAACTGCTTGCCTGAAAGTTTAAGGCAAGCGACTTGTTTTAGGGGAAGCAATCTCATGCGTGTAACAATTCTAAAATTACCGCTTCTGTAAAATAATCTTTAACCTGTGTATCATTAGTGGTGATGAGCACCATTGTATTTGGTGTTAGCCTTGTTCTAATCAGATCCAATACTTTATACTTATTACTTTCATCAAGATAATTAGTTGGCTCATCGATAATGTACACCGAAGCCATCTCTGCAAGATTAAATCTCATTTGATTAAATCTAGTTTGCCCACTTGATAAATTTGCACAATCGGATAATTCACCAAACTCGCTAATATAATATTCAGGTGAGCTATATCTAATTTCAGAATAACTTGTAGCAGGTTGTAATAGTTTACCATTTATAAAAATTTCGCCAGTATATCTTTGTGTCAACCCCATAATCGAATTTATCAATGTTGATTTTCCAACACCATTATTTCCACAAATGATATAAACCTTACCACCTACAAAATAAAAATCACTACGCACATTTAACTCATTACCATTTTTATCAAGACCAGAATATTTTTTAATGCTAATACTTTTAATTGGTTCATTGATAATTTTTTGTTGTGAAATATTTAAGGCTGCTATAAAGTCTTCAATATACGGTTTGTCTTTTTTGTATTGCCTAATTGCATTTATAATGTTTTCAATCGGGGTCCAGATTTGCGAAGTGTACAGTTGCATCGCATGCAAAGTACCAAAAGTAATTCGTTTAGCAAGCATGGCGACACAAGACACAATAAACACACCCGTAATTAAAATATTTAAAAATCCATAAACTAAAAAATTATTTGTGATAGAAATCTTTTTCTCTAATTCCTTTTTATTATGAAAGAACTTTTTTGTCAAACCGATAACAATACCCTCACTAATCTGTTTTCGCTTTAAGAAAAATTCTTCGTTAGCAATTTTAATTTTATCAAGTAAAAGCATTTTGATATTGTCATTATGTTGCATACTTTGTTCGGCTAATTTATTTATTTTATCCTCACCAAGTTTAGAAAGTAAAATTCCAACAGGAATTATAAACATAAGTGCAAGACCAATCTCAAAAAAATAATACAACATTACAGCTAAAATACCTATAATACTTACACAGGAAAATATCAAATCAATTTGTACCGAGTAAAAATAAGGTTTTACAGTTTCATAGTTTTGCGAAAGCATCAACTCAAAATCTACCTCTGTACAACGAGCATAATGTTCCGCATTGTGCATTATTTTTTGAGAAATGTTACAAAAGTTATCCGCTTGAATTTTACCATCATAATAGTCAATTAAAGTTTGTTCAACGAGAAAAATTAAAATACTAAAAATCTCAACTACTATTGTCAGGCTAAAAAGTTTAATATCGCTATTAAGAACTGCATCAATCATTACCTTTGTAATTATCGGCATTGCAATTCTATTAGCTACATCAGTTAATCGTAAAACATAGTACACGATAAGCATTTTTATATTGCAATACTTAAATAAAAGTTGTCGTAATATTTTTAACATCGAAGTCCTTCTCAATCGTTACACCTAATTTATGTAACTGCAAGAAAAATAAAAAAGCGTTTAGTTCTAATAATAGTTTTTTTCTACAGTTTCTTGAAAAAACTTTATCTTTAATATATGAACGATACAAACATCCACCATAGCAAACTGGTTTAAACGCACACGATTCATAGCATAGTTTATCTTTATGAATAATAGGCTTATTTTCATACCCTTGCATATTATCTGACAATTCATCATACGAAACAAGTGAGTAGCATTTAAACACTTTATTTCCAGGTGTGATACAGATAGAGCAGTTATCTTTTATCATACAATCACCGCCTGATGTATATGAAGTTGGGATATTATAATTGTTATCAAATGCTTGCTTGTATAGTAGTTGTATAAATTCTATCATTTCAAGCGAATCAGAAGTTGCGATAAATTCTTTAGTATCAATTAGACTGAAGTAAATGAATATTTTATTCCTATATTCAATATCAATAATCGAATTTAATTCATCAATCATGCTTAAATACACATTATCAATTCCCACTATATTATATCTTAATGTTAATTTTATTCTAGGGTAATTTAAAACAATGTTTTTTATACTTTCACTTATTACATCATAGGAAGGTGTATTATTTTTGAATGAGCGAGTCTTATTATGTAAATATCTATTACCATCTAATGAAATTTGAATTGAAAACTTATTTTTATTCAGAAAATTTAAAATATCATTAGATAGCAAGCTACCATTTGTAGTTAGACTATATTCTACTTGTGTAGACAATCCATCAAAAATATTATTTAAACAAGTAACAAATTTTTTTAAATTGCTAAATGCAATTAACGGTTCACCACCAGAAAAATTAATTTCTATTTTAGGATAAACACCTAAATAATTCTTTTCTATATAGTTCATTATCATGTCAATATCATTATCAGTATATGAAACATCTTTCTTTTCATGTTCATAACAATATGGACAGTTAAAATTACAGTTATATGTGGTAAGAATGACGATTAAAGGTGTAGATTTTATTTCATCACATATAAATCCGCAAGCTAAAAAATTATTTCGCGATTCGGAACACTTGCCATTTTGATATAACTCTATAAACTTAGGATCATCTAAACATATAATAGCTTCATTATCTAAGTTCTTAAAATAGTATGTATTTTCTTTTTTATTATTGTAAACCAATGCGGATTCTAACATATCATTAAACCTGTAGTCAATAATTTATATTTTAAATATCATTTTTAAATAAGAAATATTGGTAGATAAAATCTATCTACCAATATTTTCAGACAAGTGAAAGATTATTTACTGCGAGCAGGACACTTATCTTTATGTGCGGATGGCTTAACTAAACCTTTCATTGAAACGCTCCTCCTATGAAAAAATTTCCACTACTTAGCAAAACACCGTACTTTAACACACACTCACTTTTTCAGCAAAACACTTAGTAGTAGTTGTGCTTAGTAGTAGTTGTGCTTAGTAGTAGTTGTGCTTAGTAGTAGTTGTGCTTAGTAGTAGTTGTGCTTAGTAGTAGT
>JAFTEH010000066.1 GCA_017453745.1 Spirochaetaceae bacterium | reverse complement strand
ATCTATTTTTTTTTGTTAAAAGGTATTGACAAATAAAATATTATTTATATTATAATGTGTATAAAATTTTATCGCATATTCTGGAGGAAGATTATGAGTAAAATGATGAAAGGCTTTGCCATGCTAAAAATTGGTGAAGTAGGCTGGATTGAAAAAGAAGTACCAAAGTGTGGTCCACTTGATGCTATTTGTAAGCCTCTTGCGATTGCTATTTGTACTTCGGATATTCATACAGTATATGAAGGTGCCGTTGGCGAACGCACTAATATGATTTTGGGACACGAAGGTTGTGCCGAAGTTGTAGAAGTAGGTGAATTAGTCAAAGATTTTAAGCCTGGCGATAGGGTTTTAGTACCTGCTATTACGCCAAACTGGAGTTCCATTGAAGCACAGTCGGGATATGCTGTTCATTCTAATGGGATGCTAGCTGGTTGGAAGTTTTCCAATTTTAAGGATGGTCTTGATGCAGAATTTTTCCATGTAAATGATGCTGATGGAAATCTTGCACACTTACCAAGCTCTATCAATATAGTAGATGCTTGTATGCTTTCTGATATGGTTCCTACTGGGTTCCATGGTGTTGAACTTGCTGATGTGCAATTTGGCGACACTGTTTTGGTTATCGGTATTGGGCCTGTTGGATTGATGAGTGTTGCCGGTGCTCACATGCGTGGGGCATCACGAATTATCGCAGTAGGTACTCGACCAAAGTGTGTTGAAGCCGCAAAGTTTTATGGTGCTGATGAGTTTATTAGCTATAAAAACGGTAAGATTGAAGATCAAGTTTTGCAAATGACAAACGGCAAAGGTGTTGACAAGGTTATTGTCGCTGGTGGTGGCGTTGAAACATTTGAATCTGCTGTTAAGTCAGTAAAAGCCGGTGGTAAAATAGGTAATGTTAATTATCTTGGTAGTGGGGATTACATATCGATTCCTCGTGTTGAATGGGGTGTTGGTATGGGACACAAGCAAATAAATGGTGGTTTGATGCCAGGTGGCCGCTTGCGCATGGAAAAGCTAGGTGCTTTAGTTGCAAATGGCAAACTGGATGTAAGTAAACTCGCTACACATATATACGATGGAGAGGAAAATATTCCTACAGCATTGCAGATAATGAAAGATAAACCTGCTGACCTGATTAAACCTGTCGTTACATTTAAATAACACTTTTTACTTATAATTCGGTTGTGCGTTCTCATTTTATTGCGAATGCACATGCTTTTTAAGTGGTTACGATAAAAAACATCATAACCACTTAAAATCCAGTGAACGCTTGAAAATACGCTAGAAAATATTTGGTGTATTTTAGGCTTTCTCGTACACTACTTTGGATGATGTTTTATGAAAATACTAGTTGTATCTGGCTTTTTAGGGGCTGGTAAGACGACATTTATCAAGAACCTAATTCGCAGAACAAAAAAGCCGCTTGTTGTACTTGAAAATGAGTACGGTGAAAACAATCTTGACAGTCGCGATTTACAAACCGCTTCTAATGACGGGATAAATCAATCTCCACTTGAAGTTATGGAGTTTATGGAAGGTTGTATTTGCTGCTCGAAAAAAGATTCGTTTGCAAATACAGTACTTGCTATTTCAGCAAGTTTGGATCCTGAATACTTAATAGTAGAACCCACTGGGATTGGGCGTCTCAGTAGCATCCTTGAAAACATACAGAAAATAGTATACGAGCGTATTGAGGTTTTACCACCTATCGTAATTCTCTCGCCACAAAATATACAGTTTTATAAAAATAATATACATGATATTTATGTTGATCAAGTTTCACATGCACATAAAATAATATTTTCAAAAATTGAAAATGAATCGGTTGAGCTTTTAAGCGAAGCAGAAAAACAGATACGAAAACTTAATCCTCATGCCGAGTTAGTTACTATGCCATACAAGGATAAAGATGATGCCTGGTACAATGGGCTCCTTGACACAAAAATTAAGTCAAGTGACTTTTCAAAGCAACACCCTGATACTAAAGATTTTGAGCATGATGATGGCGACCATGAACACTTTGAACAAGTTACCCTATATGAGTCAAACTTAGTAAACATTACAGAACTTATACAATTTCTAGAAGATATTGTGCGTGGTGATTGCGGTTTGATTTTTAGAAGTAAGGGTGTACTTAAAGTAGCAAATCAGTGGTTGCGTTTTGATGTTGCAGATAGATTATACGGCATTATTTGTGAACAAAGTGATAACCCACAAGTTCAACTTGTCTTTATAGGAAAAGAACTTGACGAGTCGTATTTGCGAAATCGTCTTGGTTTGACATAAATATACATGGTACTGCTGTGCAGATCTAGGACGAGAGCCTTTGTCAAGTGGGCGGTTCTATTTGTCTGTCGGCTCTGTCAAATGTATGGATGCTTGCTCGCTCGTATCTGTTGGTTCCGTAATGGCATATATACGCGATAAAAATATACGGCCATTTATGTCAAACATAAATTGAACTGAATGTGTGTCAGGTGATTCATGTAATATTGTACTAAGGTCTAATTGTTCATGATATGCATATCTATGCACTAAAAATGGTTCTCTATCAACCCCTAAAAGCAGACACGAAACAGAGGTAATAGGTACATTGGTTTCAAAGTACGCCTTGTTTTCCCTGATGCTTACAGTAACAGGGAAGTGAGTGTCAAGTATATCCTGCGGTGGAAGCGAAAAAGGCAGAGTAGTTTCTGTACGGTTGAGTTCAAAAACTGAAATAGAATAGGAACCGGGTAGTATGCGCCCATCGGGAAATACTATTTTATTTGTTCCTACCATATACTGTTCTTGACCATTGTTATTTATTTTAAAAAAAGACAGTTGGTCTTGTCGTATATGCCATGTCAAGCCTGTATTGGTGTTGACAATTTTCATAGTGTAAAAACCAACATATTCTTCCTTGCTACGACAAGTAAAAAAAACCGACAAGCGCGGTTCTAAAACGCTTTTATCAATTTCAACATGTAAAACTCGTGGCTCAACCCGCAGCAACTCATGTGTTTGTTGGGTACAAGCAGTAGAAATGCCCAAAAAGACAAGGAAAAAAGCACAACAGTAATAAACGCTACGCATATTAAAACATAAAAGACATATTTATAACGGCAAGGTCCGAATTTTGGAAACGAGATGCGCTTGATTCAAAACGAACATTCACTTGTTGACAGGCATCACTTAAATATGAAATATAGTACATACCTAAACTAGAATCTTGGGAGCCTTCAGGTAAGTCTTTGTAAAAATCGATAAGTGAGTTTTCGCCAACATTGGAATTTTTTACATCATTTAAGTTTTCGCGTACTGTTTCGGATTTTTCGTTTTTGCTGTAAATGGTGATTTGGAGTTTGCCGCTGGTGCCGATAGAAGCACTGCTTGTTCCACCAATTTTCCAAGATAAAAACACCAATTCTTGCTTGCGTTCTAGCTCGGCAACTAAGCGTCGTCTAATTGTCGGGTCAAGGAGCGCATCTTGTGGGTTGGTTAATTCTGGAAACAGTTTTTTTGCTTCGTTGCGCAGGTTTAAGTTTTCTGCACTGATAATGAGTTCCATCAACATGAGCGAAATATATTCTGCGATTTTGGTTTTGTCCATATATTCAACTAAGCCCGTGCGCAAAGTTTTTAGGATAGTTTCGGAATCGTGGCTTTCTTGAATTTTAGGGAGAATAAACCAAGTAAACGGACGCAGATTGTTTAAAAATTTTTCGCTTAAGAAAATTTGCACATTTTTTTCTTCGGGTGCAAGTTGTCCGTTTTTTAGGATAAAAGTTGTTAATGGTTCCATTATCCTGCGTTTTGTTTCGTTTATACTTGATTCACTGCGCTCTAAAAACTTTGCCAATAATTTTTCATTGATGTTGGTTTTGTCGTCAATAATGTTAGCAGGGTTCATGCGATTCCATTTTTTTATCACGGGTGAATTAATCAACTCATTAAATATAAATGAATCGTATTGCCTATAAAGAACCGAGTATACTATTAACTTGGATAAATCCATAATTTCTTGACGCGAAGAAACAAATTCGGGTTTTGAAATTTCTAATTTGGATACATATCCTGCTAACAAAAGACGCTGGATGGTAGCAGGTTGAAACTTGTCTAAATAAATACCATACTCTTCAACATCTCCTGCAAGTTTAAATCGAATTAGTTTTGTTCCCTTACGGATAAAAAACGATGAGCCTTCTTGAGTTAAAACAACTTTTAAAGGCAATTCCAACAATCTTTTTTTAGCGCACATATACTATCCTTACATTCCTTGTAGGGCACTTCTAAAAACTCAAAATTTAAAAAAGTTTTAAGAGGTTCCTTGTATTATACATTTTTTCTACTCTTATGTTCAAGTGTCTACGCATTAAAAAAATGCGCATTTTTTAGTGATTTGTATTTCGTTTTTGCGAATAATCTTTATAGTATAAAAAAGAAATAAGAAAAAGATTTGTGGTTTATTTTTTAGGGCGCTCTCTGGTATACTATGGGCTTGCGCTTATAAAAATAAGTTTAGTCGATGTAATGGGTTTGTCCTATAGGCATTTGTTTGTGTAACGCTATTACAATGGTAAACGATGTTGTGTTGTATGGTTGCAAATTCCTCAGTTTTCGTATAGAATTGCATATATGATGCATGTAAAAAAACAGCAATTTGGGATTCTTTCTGATGGAACTGAAGTGTTTTTGTTTACACTTGATAATGGAAATATGCGAGTTTCAGTGACAAATTATGGGGCTTGTATTACGAGTATCCTGTTGCCGTCAAAAAATCGGCTTGGCTTTGATGATGTGGCCTTAGGGTATTCGACATTGGCTGGTTATATAGATAACGAGCCGCATTTTGGAAGTTTGATTGGGCGTTTTGCTGGAAGAATTTCAAATGCAAAAGTTTGCATTGGGCAGGATGAGTATGCGCTCACAAAAAATGATGGGAAACACTGTCTGCATGGTGGCTATCCTTTTTATGACAAGCAAGTATGGAAAGCAACTTATGACAAAACGCAGGACAATGCGACAGTGTTTTTGGAGCGGTATAGTCAATCGGGAGAGCAAGGGTTTCCGGGAAATTTGCAACTATTGGTTTCGTATACACTGACAAGCGATAACGAGATTGTTTTGCGGTATTATGCAAAAACAGACGCTCCTACTTTTGTCAACTTGACAAATCATACTTACTTTAATTTGAATCCGTCTGGAATGCAAGCGGACGGAAACTATGTTTCGGTGGTAAATCATGAGTTATTGATTCCTGCTGATGAGTATCTTGAAACAAATGCTCAGTTTATTCCGACAGGAAAATTTTTGAAAGTTGAAAATACTGCTTATGATTTTAGAACTCCACGACTGATTTCAGATTCTATTAATGCTACAGCGAAAAAGGGCTTAGATACAACCTTTGTTATAAAAAAAGACTTGGACAGTTATAAGGCGCTTGCTTGTGTTGTGCATGAACCAGTGACGGAGCGAATGTTGCGCGTCTATTCAACGCAGCCAGGTCTTACTGTATATACGGGCAATTTTTTGGATCATCATTTTGGAAAAAATGGAAATAGGTATAACCCATACGCAGGAATTTGTCTTGAAAGTCAAAATTTTCCTGATGCTCCAAATAAAAAAATGTTTCCCCATTCTCTTTTGCTCCCAGAGCAGATTTACAACCAAGAAACGGTTTGGTATTTTACTTTTTAGGTTTTGGAGCGAGTTATAAAGCAATGAAAAATACGAGGGCATGAGTATGACTTATATTTTAGGAACAGCTGGGCATGTTGATCACGGAAAAACCTCTTTGATTACAGCGCTTACGGGAATCGAAACGATGCACTTGCCAGAGGAAAAAAGGCGTGGAATGACTATTGAGCTAGGTTTTGCTGCCTTAGAAGATTCCGTGCTCGGTACTATTGGTATTGTTGATGTGCCAGGTCATGAGCGCTTTATACGGAATATGGTTGCAGGAACATGGGGCTTGGATGCCGCTCTTTTGGTAGTAGCTGCTGATGATGGTTGGATGCAGATGAGCACCGACCACTTGCGAGTTCTAAAAGCTATGCGTGTTACATCAATTTTGCTTGTCATGACAAAGGTGGATTTGGTTGACAATGACATGCGCGAATTATTGCGTCAAGATATTAACATACAGTGTATTAAGATTTTAGGTCATCCTTTAGAAATTGTCGAAGTTTCATCGGTTACTGGTGAGGGGATTGACGAACTTAAAAAAAAGATTTCCGAAGTTCTTGCATCATCAAAGCGTCGTATTGCTCATACTGCTTTTTTATATATTGACAGGGTTTTTACGCTGAAAGGGATAGGGCTCACCGTCACTGGCACTTTGCGAGGAGGGGCTTTGACGCAGGGTGATACGCTTGCCTTGTATCCAGGGAATGTATCTTGTCGCATAAAAAATATTCAATCCCACCATAAAGATGTTACCAGTATTAGTAACAATGCCCGAACAGCCCTTAATTTAAAAATGAATGATAAGATAGAGGTGAAGCGGGGAATGCTTTTGGCAAAAAATTCTGAAACTCCTATATTGGAAGGTTCTGAACTACTGATTCGGGTTGACGAATTTTTTTATCCGGATGGGCAGGTTAATACTTTTAAAAATCATACTGAATTGGAAATTGCACTGGGAAGTACGCATGCGATAGGAACGCTTCATCTCAATAGTTTTGACCATAGTTTGGGGCGTCTTTCCCTGCATGAAAAACTTGCGTGTGCCTGGAATCAAAATGCAGTGTTGATTCGGCATGGAGGAAGTAGTATTTTAGCAGCGTGTCGGGTGCTTTTTTGTTTTGATAAGTATCACCGCGCAACTTTTAAAAAAGCCTTTGAATTATATAAGCATACTGAATTTAGTTCTTGGCAAAGTTATCAGTTTAAACTTTTAGGATATGTCGAACATTCTACTGTCAATATCAAAGACATTAATGCCGATGTCAATACCCTTATTAAAACGCCTTCATTCTATATAAGCCGAGAGCTATTTAATGAATGTGAAAAAAAGATTTTCCGTATAGCCGAAAAGTCGCAAGTGGGATTTACTCCCGAAGAATTTGATATAGCGGTTCCGGTAAAGTTGCGATTGGAAATTTTGAATGCTCTATGCGAAAAAGGAAAAATCGAAAAAAAGGAACACCGTTTTATCCTCAAGGGCAAAAGCGGAAATTCGCTTTCTGAACAGTCTAAAAAGATTTTAGACATGGCTTTGAAGGCAGGCACCAATGGAATAGAGATTGACAAAATACAGATACCGCAGATAAAAAAAGAAGTGCGTGATTTGGTGTTGTTACATAAACTTATACTATTAGAAAATTTTTTGTATTATCATAGAGATGTTTATGATACTGTCTGTAAAAAAATTTTAGAGGGGAAAAAGGCAGGGGATATTTTAACTATTGCAGAGACTCGTGAACGAACAGGACTTTCGCGAAAGTACTTTATTCCGATTTTAAACTTGCTCGAAAAAGAAAAAAAGGTATTGCGAAAAGAAAACGACCGCATTATTTTGTAGAGCACATTTAAAAACGAGACAAGGTAGCGAAGCATCTCGATGAGTTTTTAGAGGTTCCCTTAAGTCCTGAATGCCAACTTGCCGTATTGCCGTGTTTTAGGAAGGGATAGGGATTCTAAGGGAAAGGTATAAAAAACATAGCAGTCTACAGGATGTAGACGGTGCGTAAGTGCGAGAATTAAAAATATCAGCTTTACTTAAATTACATAGAACATAACTAGGAAACTTATTACTTTCAGGCGGGTTCTTTAGGGATCAAGTTGGCTTAAAGGCACTTCTAAAAACTCAAAATTTAAAAAGTTTTTAGAAGT
>JAFTEH010000065.1 GCA_017453745.1 Spirochaetaceae bacterium | reverse complement strand
TTTTCAAGCTCGGCACGAATTTTGTCAAAGTTTTTAACAAACGAACTAACATCGTTATCGCTCAAAATAGGCTTTGCTTGTGTCGTTTCGGCAAAAGCACAAAAGATAAAAGTCAAACTAATAAAAACAGCAAAAAGTTTTTTCATAAAACGCACCTCCTAAATGCGAAAAGAGTTACGGGTAAACTTACAAAGCAGTCCCCTCCCCCTACAAAATTACTATTGTCCTTTGAACACTCACTCAACGGACATGAGTATATTATACATGATTTATAATTCAAAGTCAAGTATAATTTTCTTGTGCTAAAAATGGGTGCATTACTAATCCGCCATTGTACGAAATTGCTTCGGTCACTTCATTCCTTCGCAAGGTGGCGGAGGTAGTATCGCATATCCTTGTCAACAACAGGCTGACTTAACATGACAGGCCTTATACAGAAACACTGTCATGTCGACAAATAGGCGACAGGTAGACAGCCGTTTACACAGGTTTAATCATTTGCTTAAAGCGTTGCTATTTTTCGCTAAAAAAATATTGTCCGTTTGATGAGTAAATCATGTTTTCTTTTGTCAAGTAGTCTGCCGCTTTGTCAAGTCGTTCCATGTCAATGTTTTCCTTTGCTGCAATTTCTTCAAGGGAAATGCCTGTTTTTTCTTGCCTTGAAAGTTGTCGTAAAATGGCACCCCGTGCTTGACGCAACGAGCCCTTAAATGTACTTTGTTTAGAATATGAGCGACTCTTTCGTGAAGGATTTTCCTCACTCTTTTTGATAAATGCCCCATAATCCATAAGTGCATAATACCAGCCTCGCGGATTTTGGCGGTCAAGGGTTTGCTCAACAAGTGCGAGTATGTCAGCATCAGAAATGAGAGTATTGCTTAGATGATTATCATCGGGCTGTTGCTGTGTAAAAAAATGCTTGATGAATACTGAACGAATATTTGTTTCGATAAAAACTTCTGGCTTATTAAAGGCAAAGGTGCAAATAGCCCGTGCTGTATATGCACCGATTCCAGGAAGTGTGTCAAGTTCTTTTGCATCACAAGGAACAAGTCCATCATAATATAAACAGATGTTCTGACAGGTTTTATGGAGAAATTTTGCTCGTCGATTATAGCCGAGTCCGTTCCACATTGAAAGAACATCGGCAAGTGTAGCGTCTGCCACCGATTGTACCGTCGGAAAGCGGTCAAGCCAGACTTCATATTTTTGACACACTCGCATTGTCTGTGTCTGCTGGAGCATAAACTCACTTACCATGATTGCGTACGGGTCAGTTGTCTTTCGCCATGGAAAATCACGCCCCTGTTGGTTAAAATAGTCCCAAATCTTTGTCTGAAACTTGACAATATGTTCATGGGTGAGGATACTGTTCGTCATACAATTTCGCGCGGAGAAGAATGTTTCTATAAAATTATAGTAAAGATAATACAGTAAACCTATATGTTTGTCAAGTGCGATACAAATGTCGATTATAAAAAACCTCGAAATGTGGATTAGGCATCTCGAGGTTTTGTTTTTTGCAAGTTTTTATCTATTACTTCTTTGTAAAGTACCATCCTGTATGTGCTTTAGAAATATCATTTTTATAAGTAGTGGTACCTTCTTGATAAGCTTCATGTCCTTTTAACTTGACGCAAGCATCAAACATATTGATGCTCTTATCGATAGTTGTTTTACTTTCGTTTTGCCAATTAGTAGGATCCTTTGCATAAATAGTAGTTATATTGCCACAATTTTGAAACATTTCAGTCATATCACTAACATTTGAAACATTCCAAGTGCTTACATCAAGTTTAGTAAGGGCATCGCGCATAGCAAACATACGACTCATATCAGTTACATTAGTTGTTTCCAATTCTGCAAGTTCTACAGAAATATCATCAAGAGATGAACAACCCTCAAACATACTGCTCATATTCGTTACTTTAGTTGTATCCCATGAAAAATACGCACCAGAAAATGGATTTTCAAGATTTGAACAGCCTGCAAACATATTATTCATATCGGTAACATTTGGTACAGTCCACCCTTCAAGATTTAATGATTCAATTTTACTACATCCAAAAAATAGCCGTGCCATTGTTTCACACTTACTCGTGTCAAACCACGTAGCATTAAAATTATTCTTTCCTACAGCATTTGAATATACAACAAGTGATTTGCATCCTTCAAACATACTATCCATTTTTAGCGGAGTAAACGCTTTAGCCGGGGCTGAACTGGTTTGCTAGCTGGTATAGAGCGTTATTGCAAGTGGGTGCTTCGTTGCAATGACGGATGGAACGAGGGATTGCTTCGCTGTCGCTCGCAATGACGGAGGGACTCGCCCAGCCACACGATAATAATTATTGCACTATATAACAATAGAAGGAAAAAAAATTTTATCTCATCGCAAAATGAGGGGATGGGATTGGTATAATAGAGGTGCAAAAATCAAAAATTTACCAGTATACTGGTAACTAGGGCTTGACACAAGCCCTAGTTAAAACAACCTAACTTTGCCGCATAGAAATCAATTTTTAATATAAACATGTAATTTACTTAAGTTCCATAGGGCATAATTGGTAATTTATCACTTTAAGGCGGGTTCTTAGGGCAGAGCCCTAAGCCGCGTTTTAGGAAAGTAAGGGATCCTAAGGGAAAGGAAACCCTTTTGCTCGGTCAAAAGGGTGTCTTTTCCCTTAGTTGTAGGGTGCAGAGAAAGCAATTCCTTGCAAAATTGATTTCCCTAACTTTACCGTCTTTATGGTTGACACAAGCGGCTAGAGTGTGGTAGAATGATTTTGAGGAGTGAAATATGGTTAAAAATTCAAACAAGGGAGTCGCTCTATGAACTATTGGAGTGAAGAAAAGCAGAATGACACATTAGAGAATTATTTTCCTGGTGCCTGGGTAAAAAATGCGGAACGGAAGAAAGGTATTCTCACCGCCACTTCTCCTAAAATTATTATCAAGGGCTATGTCGAGGGAGCCGGAAATGGTTTTTTGGGTGTCCCAAGTAATGAAATAATTGCGGAATTCGATTCAGTTCAGGATATGGTCGACGCTGACTGGGTGTTGGATTAAGGGTGGTGTGTATGAATGTAATTTTTAGCAGAAAAGGTTTTGACACTTCGTATGGTGGCTTTTCATCAATAATCCTTCCAAAAGAAATGGATTCAAAGATGATTTCATTTCCAATTCCTGAAATAAATGAGACGAATGAAGGCTTTAAGGCAGAAGAAATAAAATTTGTTCTAAAACAGAGAAATATGACTCTTAAAGAAATTTTCGATGAATTAGAAATTACTGAAAAAATCAATGTTCCTACAAAACCTGTTAGGAAAGGAATTAAAAATACTAAATTTCATTTTGACCCAGAAATTCAAACCGTTGAAAATATGCGTTCATATGGTGCTTTTGGTCAGAGTAATTGCTCTGGTTCTGCAAGTCACTTACTTAAACACGGTTTACAAGTTGGCGATGTTTTCTTATTCTTTGGTTCTTTTAAGAAAACCTTTCTAGAAAATAACCGAATTACATACGATTCTCCAATGTACAATATTCACGTAATCTGGGGTTATATGATTGTCGATGATATAGTTTATGTAAATGATATTGATAAGATGCTTGGAAAATATCCTGATATAAAAGAACATTTACATTACAAGAATAGAGAATTTGAAAATGAAAAAGGAGATAATATTATTATTTGCGGTAAAAGATTCGGCACCTTCAATTATGAAGATAAATATCGCCTAACTAAACTAGGCTATTCTAAGTCAGTATGGGAATTACCAGATTTTTTCAAAGATACAGATATTTCCTATTGTGGTAAAGTTACCAATCCAACAAGATTTAAATCCGCTGCAAAAGGTCAGGAGCTTATTGTTAGTAATTTCGATGAAACTAAAATGAAAGAGTGGTTAAATTCTCTTGGAGTTGTTCTATGAAACAAATATTCTATAAAGGTGCTGGGGTTGCATTATTCAAAAAGGCATCTGGTGGTTATTCAATCTTGCTGGGCAAAAGAGCCAACGACCCCGGCAATGGCAAATGGTCTATCTTTGGTGGTGATAGTAAATCATACGAAAAGACACCTTTTGAAACTGCAAAACGAGAGTTTAAAGAAGAAAGTTTTATGGACTTAGAGGCGATAAATGGAAAACTTGTTGGGACTTGTGATTTTAATTTTGTCTTTTTCAAGTGGACTACTTTTTTGTATGAAGTTGATGAATCATTTCCTGTACCAAGTCGATTTTCTGATGAGTTTTCGGAATTTCGTTTTATCCCACTAGATGAAACCCAAAACTACCAGCTGGGCTTTGGGGTTAAAAGGGAAATCGGAATGTTCTTGAAACTTGCTAAGTAGGTTTCCCGTCCGTCATTGCGAGAAGTGTGGTTTTCATCCGTCATTGCGAGGAGCTACCAACAAACATAATCCTCGTACAATGATGTACGAGGTGGTGATGCGAGAATTAAAAAACAAATTCTTGCGTGTTTTTAATTCTCGGCCATAGTTAAAAAAAAGGATGTTTTTTAACTATGCAGTGACCGAAGCAATCTATTTGTTCACAGGTTTGTTAAATAGAAAAGGTCACACGGACAGCATTGCTAACGCCCGTCGCCTAACGGCAACTACACGGCACAAGGTTATGACCACACGGATTCCATTTTGCATACGCAAAATGCTAATGCACTACGGCATTTGATAGTCACTATCGTCATTGCGAGGAGCAACATGCCTGACGATAGGTGGAAGTACCCGAAGCAATCTTTGCAATGATAAATTTATTAGTTTTGCGAGACCATCCTGCCTGTCCTGACTGCCGTCAGGCAGGCGGCAGACAGGTAGCGAAATGTCCGTGTGATAATTACTTCCGAGAGATTGCTTCGCCTAAAATAAGTTCAGGCTCGCAATGACGCTGCAGTATGCTTGCTAATGACGCGGAGTAAAGCCAATCTTACTCGCCTCCTCTGGCTTGGGTTAAAGCATCCTCTATTGCGGCTTTTAACGCATCGGCGGTTGTGGTTGCTCCACTCACAGTATCTACTTGGGTGTGGTTTACAATTTTTACTTTGGTAAAAATGCCTTTGATTGCACTTTTTAGTGGAAGTTTTTTGTTGCTATCGGTAAAACCTTTTGCATAACAATAGATAGTATTGCCCTCTCGCCACGCCCAGCACGGTGTTTCCCCTTCGACTTTTTCGGAAAGTCGATATTTACTTTCGCCTTCAACAAGATGAGCAGCAGGTGCG
>JAFTEH010000064.1 GCA_017453745.1 Spirochaetaceae bacterium | reverse complement strand
TTTAACCCTTCTCTATCAATGTGGCAAGGAGCAAAACATCAGTTTTGGGACTTGTTGTATTGCGTGCGCAGTATGCGCACATCCCAATAAGCGAGTTTCTTCATCGCAAGGAAACTCAAGGAAGAAACTCGGCGGTTAAAAGCAGCACGCTTATTTCAGTGCTGGTTTTAAGCCTTCTCTATCAATGCGACAAGGAGCAAAACATCAGTTTTGGGACTTGCCACATTGCGTGCGCAGTATGCGCACATCCCAATAAGCGAGTTTCTTCATCGCAAGGAAACTCAAGGAAGAAACTCGGTGGTTAAAAGCAGCACGCCTGTTTCAGTGCTGTTTTTAACCCAATGAATAATTGACGACATTACCGGCAGCAAAAAACGCCCAAAAAAGATATACCTTGCTTTTTTTGGCAAGACATGGTAGAATGAGGGTTAAGCATGTTAATTAACGGTTTTTGAGGTTTGGTTTTGAGGATAGGAATTAATGCTTTTGGTTGCAATCATGGGCGGTCTGGGATTGGTAGTTATGTATACTCGCTCATACGCAATCTCGCAAAAGGGGCACATGATGTTCAAGTATTTGGACCACAGTTTGATAAATATATATATACAACAGGACTTGACCCGTCATTATATGAGGGAGTTCTTGTAGAAGATACAGAATTTTCCGAAAATCTTTTTATAAAAACAGGCTTAAATCAACTCTTGTTACGACAAAACTATGATGCGGTTCTTTTTCCTGCTGGTTTACACTCGTTGCCGCTCAATTTTGCAAAACCTAGTTTTTTAGTTATTCAGGAGTTGGTAAAAAATGCTGATGGCATACCTATTTTGTCCTCGTTGACTCAAATGGGGCAAAGGTCTGCTTTACAAAAAGCTACTGGGATTATTGCGGCAAGTAATTACATTAAGGAAAATTTGATTACACTCGGCATAAACGAAAAGGCAATACAGGTTATCTATAACGGAATAGACACTGATATTTTTTACCAACATACAGAAACTTCTCCCAAAAAACCGCGTTCGTTTGTTATTCGTCGTCCCTATATTTTGTATGCATCTAGTATTTCTGATTTTGGGAAGCGGCATATTGAATTGATACGGGGGTTTGACCTTTTTAAGAAAAAAACAGGCTTGCCACATCGGCTGGTGATAGCAGGCTCAGAAGGCAAAGTTGCTTCGGCATTGCATCAGGCAGTGCTTTCATCGCCCTTTGTTTCTGATATTATTTTAGCGGGTTATATAGAGCGGAGCCAACTTGGGGATTTTTATGCGGAAAGCGATGTGTGTGTATTTCCATCGGAAGTAGAAGGTGTCGGCTTGCCTGTGATTGAAGCAATGGCTTGTGGAGTGCCTGTCGCCTGTGCACATGCAGGCGCTCTTCCTGAAATCGCAGGGGAATGTGCTGTGTATTTTAATGCAACTGACCCGACCGATATTGCGAGCGCCCTTGAACAACTTGCAACAACCCCACACGACTCAACTGAGCTAAAACGCTCACAACTCATACGACAAGCACTTGACTGGGTTACTCGGTATAATTGGAAAAAAACAGCAGAACAAACGATAGCATATATTGCCGAAAAACTCCAAAAATAAGTTTATATCTTTTATAAAAATGACACTCCCATTGAAAGCCTTGCATTATAAAGGTTCGTGAGTCTCCTTTTTTCGTGTGCAGACAAAAAAAAAGAGATTGACTGTTTTAGGGGGGAAAGCCAATCTCTCGCCGATAGTGGCATCTGGATGTCTACTGCCACTTACGCTCGGTACAATTATAATGTCGGAGTGCCCCAAAAAAACTTTAGACTTTTTTAATAATTTTACTCTTGAGTTTTTAACACGTAAGGACACTTCTAAAAACTTGAAAATTTAAAAAGTTTTTAGAGGTTCCCTTGATGTAAGCCTTCATGCGTGGGAATTTTTTGTATTTCTATGTGTTCGGGTTCTCCTGCCGATATTTTTATGTTTCTCAATCCTATTTTTATCTCTTTTTTTGAACACTCTTGCCTCCTTTCAGATAAAGACATTCGTTATAGAGACGGAATTTGACTTTTTTTGGAATTTTAGTATAATAAAACCACTTAGAAGGTTTAACTCGCCGAACAATAAGTGAAAAAACATGGGCTACAGGAAATCATAAGATTTTCTCGCTGGTTAATATACAGCCTATAGTGCTTGATAAAACTTTTATTTTTATTGTTGGAGAAACATTTTGACTGATTCAGAACAAACTAATTATTCAGCCGATAGTATTACGGTTTTAAAGGGGCTTGATGCCGTTCGTAAAAGACCTGGAATGTACATCGGCTCGACCGGAATTGAAGGCTTACACCATTTAGTATATGAAATTGTAGATAATAGTATTGATGAGGCGATGGCAGGTTTTTGCGACCACATTTTGGTTGTCCTAGAAAAAAACAATGTCGTAAGAGTTGAGGATAATGGACGAGGAATTCCCGTTGACATCCATCCAACTGAAGGAATTAGCGCACTGGAAATAGTTTTAACTAAACTGCATGCTGGTGGTAAATTTGATAAGGGGTCTTATAAGGTTTCTGGAGGCTTGCATGGTGTCGGTGTTTCGGTTGTAAATGCTCTTTCTACATGGCTGGAAGCGCGTGTATATCATGAGGGTGGAGAATACTATCAAAAGTACTACCGAGGTGAGCCTGAAAAACCTGTCGAAAAATGCGGTCTTGCAGGTGGTCACGGAACAACTATACGGTGGGCACCAGACCCCGATATTTTCAAAGAAACGACGATCTTGGATTTTGATATTTTGGCAAAGCGACTTCGCGAACTTGCTTTTTTGAATAGCCATATTACCATTGTTATGCGTGATGAAAGGCTTTCAACTCCTAAGGAAGTTACTTTTAAGTTTGAAGGTGGAATTTCGCATTTTGTCCAGTACTTGAATCAAGCAAAGCAAGTTTTTCCTGAACAGCCCATTTTTATCGAAAGTGAAAAAAACACTACTAAGGTTGAACTCGCTTTACAGTACAATGATGGGTATAACGAAAATGTTCTGACATTTGTAAATGACATCAATACCCACGAAGGCGGTACACACCTTGAGGGCTTAAAAAGCGCCCTCACGAGAATAATGAATGAGTTTTTAAAGGATTATCCTAAGTTGCTAAAAAAACTCGAAAAGGATGAAAAACTAATCGGTGAAGATATTAGAGCGGGTTTAACTGCCGTCCTTTCTACAAAAATTGAAGAACCGCAATTTGAAGGACAAACAAAGACAAAACTGGGAAATAGCGAAACAAGAGGCATTGTAGATTCAATCGTAAATGAAAAGTTGACGCTTTATTTTAGGACAAATCCAAAAGTGGTTGAGCGCATTTTGGAAAAGTGTACGTCAGAAGCATCCGCACGATTGGCTGCTCGCCGTGCAAAAGAAGCAAGTCGCCGTAAAAGCGGCCTCGAAAGTTTTGGGCTGCCTGGCAAATTAGCAGACTGCTCCTTAAAAGACCCAAGTAAATGCGAAGTGTATATTGTAGAGGGCGATTCAGCAGGCGGTTCTGCAAAAAAGGGACGAGATAGTAAAACGCAAGCGATTTTACCATTGTGGGGCAAAATGCTCAATGTAGAAAAAACTCGTCCAGAAAAGGTTATTCATAATGAAAAATTACAACCTGTCATTGCCTCACTGGGAACAGGCATTGGAAAAGACTTTGACATTTCAAAATTGAGATATGACAAGGTGATTATTATGGCAGATGCCGATGTGGACGGCTCGCATATTCGGACATTACTTTTAACTTTTTTCTTTCGATATATGCCGCAACTTATCGAAACAGGGCATGTGTATTTGGCAATGCCTCCGCTCTATAAAATTACGCACAATAAGGTTGACCGCTATGTGTACACCGATGAAGAACGCAATAAGGTACTGGAAGAAATCGGTCGGGACAAACAACCAGCAGTGCAACGATATAAGGGTTTGGGTGAGATGGACGGTATTCAACTGTGGGAAACAACTATGGACCCTGAAAATCGAAAAATGCGGTTAGTAACACTTCCCGATGCCATTGAAGCAGATAGAATTTTTAGTACTTTAATGGGAGATGAAGTCGAACCACGACGCAAGTTTATAGAAGAAAATGCTGTTCTTGCCAATCTGGATGTGTAAAATGAGGTTTGTATGTGTGGGATAATTGGCTTTACAGGAAAAACAGAAGCAAGTCCAATTTTACTTGATGGGCTTTCCAAAATGGAATATCGCGGAAATGATTCGGCTGGTATTGCAATTTTGGGTGATAAGTGTATAGAAGTTGCTAAAACGATAGGCTATGTTTCTGCACTGCAAGAAAAGGTTTTACAAGAAAAGACAAAAACAATGTGTAGCTTTACGGGGGCATGTGGAATAGGACACACACGCTGGGCAACTCACGGAGCGGTTCTTGAAAAAAATGCGCACCCTCATATTTCAAATGATGGTACATTTGCTGTATGTCACAATGGCATTATCGAAAACTTTTTACCCCTGCGAGCCCAGTTTGAGTCAAAAGGATATGTATTTAAAAGCGATACTGATACCGAAGTTGTGGTCGCTAGTTTGCAGTACAATTACACAGGCGATTTTAAAAAAGCCTTCGAGTTGACACTTGAACAACTGGAAGGCTCATACGCACTCGCTGTTATATGTCTTGACAATCCTGATACGATATATGTCGCTAAAAAAAATGCCCCACTCATCATTGGATTGGGAAAAGGCTTTCATATTTTTGCATCAGATGTGACAGCAATTATAACACACACAAAAGATGTAATGTATTTGGATGATAATACATACGCATGTATCACACCAGCCCGTACAGATGTTTTTTCGAGTGATGGAAATATTATACAACCGCCCATTGAAAAAATTAACTGGAATGCTGAAACTGCTGAAAAAGGTGAGTATGAGCATTTTATGCTTAAAGAAATTATGGAACAGCCTGCCGTCATTGCTCACACATTAAATCATAGAATGAAAGACGGAAACATTATACTTGACAATTTTTCACTAACGCACGATGTGCTACAAAAAATAACTCGTATTGTGATTACTGCTTGTGGGTCTGCATACTATGCAGGTTGTGCAGGAAAATATGCTATCGAAAAACTATTTGGGAAGATAGTTACGGTTGAACTTGCGAGTGAGTTGCGGTATAGTGAGCCACTCATTGACAAAAACACATTGCTCATCGCTATTTCGCAATCAGGCGAAACGGCAGACACTATTGCTGCTATTAAAGAATGTAAAGCGCGTGGGGCGCATGTACTTTCGATTGTAAATGTGTTTTCAAGTACCATCACAAAACTTTCAGATGATGTGTTATATACTTATGCAGGTCCAGAAATTGCTGTTGCAACGACAAAGGGATATACAACACAACTTGCACTTTTATACTTGTTTGCATTATATGTAGCAAGTGATTTGAAAACTATTTCGCAAAATGAATACAATATTTTATATAACGAATTGCGAGACTTACCTCGCAAGATTGAACAATGCTTGGCACTGGAACCAAGTATAAAAAAATTAGCAAGCACTCTTTCAAAAACAGATACTGTTTTTTTCCTTGGACGAAATACCGATTTAGCAGTTGCGTATGAAGGTGCACTGAAACTAAAAGAAATTTCTTATATCCATGCCGAAAGTTACGCTTCTGGTGAACTAAAGCATGGAAGTATTGCGCTTATCGATGAGCATACAAAAGTTGTCGCTATTTGTTGTAACCAAAAACTGCTAGAAAAGTCAATGAGTAATTGTCTAGAAGTCATAGCGCGTGGTGCAGATGTACACATCATCGGCATGCAAGCACCTGCTTCAGCCAAAACAGCACATGACAGTATGCATGATTACGAAATACAGATACCGTTTACTACTGACGAGTTTTTACCAATTTTAGCTGTCATACCGTTACAGTTGCTTGCCTATCATGTTGCTGTTATAAAAAAATGCAATGTTGATAAACCACGCAATCTAGCGAAGTCAGTTACAGTTGAATAATTGTACCGTTCATATAGAAAGCCTTATAATGCTAACTCAAGTTTTACCCCTGTAAAACAGGTCTTTGAAAAATCGCATTAGATATGCGGTTTTTTGGTATTTAGTTTTTGCCCATCCATTTTTTACGCAAGTGCATTGCAAGTGAAATTATTTCACCGCATCGTGGGTCCTCTGGTAACAGTGGAACAAATTTTTCAGCAAGACTTGTGTAAACGATAGGTATGTGTAATTCTTCAGCTGCTGCCTGTACAATACCGATGCTGTCGGTAATCGTTTCGATTGTTGTTGCTTCTAAAAGATTGCTATTATTGATTAAGCCAGTAACCGCCAAACCGCTCTTCCCTTCAATACTTCGAACCATTGACACAATACCTCGTACACTTGATGTATCGGGACGGTATATATTAACCACTGAAAGAAAATCAGTTTCAGTCATGTCAACTTCCTTGACAAATTGTCGGACAAGTGTTGCCCCTACATCATTCCCTCCAAGGTCTATAATAGCACTAACAGAATCGTTACGGAAAGGTGTATACATAAGTGGTGAAACATAAGGCAAATCACTTCCAAGCGAATGTTCAAGTGTAGAAGCAATAGATTTAATATTATTTTTGTCAAGTAAGTCTGCAAGTTCTCGTGAGCGAAAGTACGGATTTACAATATCCAAATCAATAAGCATATTTAGTTTTTTTTGTATAGCAAAGTTTACACTAAATTCAGATTTACCAGAACCGTAGTGTCCTGTAATAATAGTAATGCGTTTCATGTGTTTTCCTCAATGCGCATACTGTAACAAATCTTTTCTTTTTTTTCTAGTCTTATGCAGATATAATCACAAAAATCAATTTGCAGGTATTGCCAATTTTTCTCTTGACAAAAATTTTAAATTTCAGTATTATAATAGGGTAATATACAATGTTATATATTACTTACATTTGGAGGAAGTATGACAACTGAAGATGTTCAAAAAGCTATTGATGATATTCGCCCGATGTTGCAAGCAGATGGTGGGGATATAATACTTAGCGAAGTAAAAGATGATACTGTATATGTAAAATTGCAAGGGGCATGTGGTTCTTGTCCAATGGCAACATATACCTTAAAATTAGGAGTTGAAGCTAAACTAAAAGAACTTTTCCCTAACTTAAAAGAAGTAGTTGCCGTTTAAGAATTTTTATTTAAAGCGTAAAAGATGCCTTAAAAAACTGCGCTTTTAAGTAAATACCTTAAACATCTACCGGTATCTTTGAAAACGAGATGTTTTTTCCTTGCAATTTCAAGACGAAAACATCTCGTTGCAATCTCAAAAAATCACGAAAGTTGATTTTTGAAATTATCAAAAATGCTTATTCAAAAAACGAGCGTTTTGCACTTTAGTCTTTTTGTATATAAAAATCTAATAATTATCTTTATTTATTCGGTTTGTTTTTGATTGAAGCAAAAAATCTGCGACAACTATCGCTGTCATTGCTTCAACTACGATAGCAACTCGCCTAACTAAGCAAATGTCATGCCTTCCAGCTACTTGCAGTTTTGTTATCGTACCAGTATCGGTATATGCATCATGCGGAAGAGAAATAGAAGATGGCGGTTTTACTACAACGGTAAAATAGATGGGTTCGCCTGTTGAAATCCCACCGATGATTCCTCCGTTCATATTTTTGTCAAGTTCACAAGTTGTAAGGCCATCAAGTTTTGCAAACTCAAAACCACACCCAAATTCTATACCTTTTATAGAACCAATCGATAACATCGCTTTCGCTAACTCTGCATCTAATTTAGAAAAAACAGGCTCGCCTAAACCACTCGGGACATTGGTAATTTCACACTTGACAAGACCTCCACAGGAGTTGCCTTGTTCTTTTATAGTTTTTAATTTTGCTAAAATCTCTTTGTCAAATTCGCCGTTTTTACAAGGTAGCCCCGCAACTTCCACAGGATAGGCTTTAATCTGTATTGCATGAAAATGTAATAGTTTTTTTGCAACAACACCAGCGATAATACGAGCAACCGTTTCACGACCACTACTTCGACCACCTCCACGAAAATCTCTCAAGCCAAACTTTTCTTGCCATGCTTTATCAGCATGACCTGGTCGAAAAATGTGTTCAAGATTTTTATAATCACATTCAGATGTTTCATCATTTTTTATGAGCACAGCAATCGGTGTACCAAGCGTCATGCCCCGAAATACGCCCGAAAGTATAAGCGGAATATCGTTTTCCACACGCTCGGTTTCAAAAAAAAATTGTGGTTTGCGCTTTTGTAATTCCTTGACAAAATCCTCTTCCGACAGCGGTATACCAGCGGGGCATCCATCAATTACCGCCCCGAGTGCAACACCACGGCTTTCTCCAAATGTTGTTACTGAAAAAAGATTACCTTGTGTATTTGCGTGCATACCGCTCCTTGTATACTAACTCATCGTCCATGACAGTGCCGCACTCATCGTCCATGACAGTGCCGCACTCATCGTCCGTGACAGTGCTTGTATTTTTTGCCACTACCGCATGGGCATGGGTCATTTCGCCCTACTTTTTCACTCACCCGAACAACTTGTGCCTTATCAGGTCGACTCGCTGCTGCCAAAGGGCTATCCTCACGAGCACCTGCAAAACCAGATGTTTCTCTGTGTTGTGCAACGCCTACCTGTCGTGCTGTTTGTTCTCCGCGGTTTGATTCAGTGCTTACCTTGACAAGAGCAACACGGGAAGCAAGGGTGTATCGAATAGAGTCAATCATCTTGTCAAAAATATCAAAACCCTCATTCTTATATTCAACAAGAGGATTTTTACTTCCGTATGAGCGTAAATATACGGCCTCACGTAAACTTTCAAGAGCTTCCAAATGGTCTAACCACATTCTATCGATAACATTAATATATTGGAAACGAATAAAATAGTTTAAGTTTTCGACACCAGTGAGTTGTTCTTTTTCAGCAATGTCCTTTTGTATTGCTTTATAAATAACATCAGGCTTTCCGTTCCCTTCCATAATAGCGGACATTTCTTGTTCACTGAGCAGATACCCAAACTTTGATTTTAATTCGCTTTTAAAAAAATCAAGTTGTTCACTTAGTTGATTTCTACTTGTGTGTTTAATTGTGTCAAGTCCCATTTCAACAAATTCTTCTATAGCCTTGTAGCAACGCTCCACTAAGTGTTCATCTTGCAGAATAGAATCTCGTTCTTCATAGATAAAATTTCGCTGCTCATTGAGAACATCATCATATTCAAGCAAGTGTTTTCGAATATCAAAGTTTCGTTCTTCTACTTTTTTTTGGGCATTTTCAATGGCAGAATTAAGCATTGAGTGCGTAATCGGCTCTCCTTTTTCAAGCCCAAGTCTCCCCATCATACCTTTAAACCGATCCCCACCGAAAAGGCGCATAAGGTCATCGTCAAGTGAAATAAAAAACTTAGAGCGACCAGGATCCCCTTGACGCCCTGAGCGTCCGCGTAGCTGGTTATCAATACGCCTACTTTCATGACGCTCTGTTCCTATGACATACAAACCTCCCGCATCTTTTACAAATTCATAATCGGATATCCACTGTGCGGTTTCTTCTTCGATTAACTTTTCAAGATAGTCGGGATTAGGTTGGTCACCAGCACGGCGCTTTGCCCTAAATTCAGGATTACCTCCCAGTTTAATATCGGTACCACGACCTGCCATGTTTGTAGCAATAGTTACTGCACCCTTAGCACCTGCTTCAGCAATAATCAGTGCTTCGCGAGCGTGATTTTTTGCGTTTAAGACTTCGTGCCGAATACCATGACGCATTAAAAGTTTTGACAAAAGTTCAGATTTTTCGATAGAAGCAGTGCCAACGAGAACAGGTTGTCCTGTTTCATGCGCTCGCTTTATTTCCTTGCAAAGCGCTTCAAATTTGTCTTCTTCGGTGAGATACACTTCATCATTTTCGTCATGACGGGCAACAGGAAGATTTGTAGGAATAACAACAACATCCAAATTATAGATTTTTGCAAATTCGGCTGCTTCAGTATCAGCGGTTCCTGTCATGCCCGAAAGTTTTGAATACATACGGAAAAAATTTTGAAATGTAATTGTCGCAAGTGTTCGGTTCCGTTGGGCAATGCGAATATGCTCTTTTGCCTCAATCGCTTGATGAAGTCCATCGCTATATCGTCGCCCTTCTAGGATACGACCTGTAAATTCATCAACGATTTGTACTTGACCATCTACCACAACATAATCCACATCAATATGGAACAGAAGATGCGCTTTCATTGCTTGTGTAAAATAGTGAATGTATTCAAAATTTTTTTCATCAAATAAACTTCCCGAAATAAGCCCGCGTTTTTGTAAAATTTCTTCTATATGCCCCATTCCTTCATCGGTAAATGAAATACGCTTATTTTTTTCGTCAATTTTATAATCCCCTTCGACTTTTTCTCCTTCGGCTTCGTTGGGATATTCATTTGTCTTTGGGTCTTTTTTTACTTCTACGAGCGTCCCAAGTAATTTGTCAACTTCAAAGTAGTTTTGTGTGTCATCTTCGGCTTGACCTGAAATGATAAGTGGTGTGCGCGCCTCGTCAATGAGAATCGAGTCAATTTCGTCTACCACCGCAAAGTGAAAACCGCGTTGCACCTTGTCTTGTATGCGTAACTGCATATTGTCACGCAAGTAGTCAAACCCAAGTTCGTTGTTTGTTCCGTATGTAATATCGCAAGCGTATGCACGCTTTCGGGATTCATTATCCATATTAGAAAGAATGGCACCAACAGTAAGCCCCAAGTACTTATAAACAGGGCGCATCCAAGCAGCATCTCGCTCAGCAAGATAATCGTTTACCGTTACAATGTGGACACCCTTTCCGGTAATACTATTTAAGTAAACTGCTGCAACTGACATAAGGGTTTTTCCCTCACCAGTTTTCATTTCGACTATCTTTCCCGAATGTAAAACTAAGGCTCCCATAATCTGCACATCATAAGGGCGTTCTCCAAGAACACGGCGAGCCGCTTCGCGAGCCAAGGCAAACGCCTCTGGCAAAAAGGCATCGAGTGGCTCTCCTGCTTGATACCGAGTTTTAAACTCATTTGTTTTTGCTTGAAAATCACTTTCTTTTAATGATACAGCCCACTGTTCTTTTTCGTTAATTTGTCTTAAAAGCGGTAAAAGTGCTTTGATGTCGCGCTCATGTTGTGAGCCAAAAATTAATTTAATAAATGAAAAACCCATAATCGCGCATTTTACTATAAATCTAATAAAAAAACAAGTACTAAAAACTTCCATGCGGGGAATCTATTTTACTCAAAAAGATGAGGCATTTTGCAGTTTGTATCAAAGAACTTCCGCCATTCGTAAGGGCAGGTAACGATACTTTTGTCATGTTGAGTAAATATTTGGGGTCATGTTAGGGGTGCCTTCCGCCAGTGAGGCGAAACAGTGCGTCATTACGAGGAGCACAGTACAGCACCCTCATTGCGAGGGCAGGCGCGCCGAAGCAATCTACAAGAGTATTATCACTCAGGATTTGCAAAAATATGCGATTTTTGCGCTTTTTAAGAGCTAAGGTATTGTTGCTAACCTTGAGCGATGTAGTCGCCGTCTACCTGACGGTAGGAAGGTTAGGCGACGGGCGTAGCAACAAATCCGTGTGACACTGTAAATTGTATGGAATTTCGTAGAAATTCCGAATCCGTGTGACAATGAAAAACCACTTTGTCATTACGAGGAGCACAGTATAGCACCCTCATTGCGAGGACGCATAAGCGACACTGCTCGTCATTGCGAGGGCATAAGTGCCCAAAGCAATCTACAAGGGTATTATCACACGGATTTGCAAAAATCTAACGATTTTTGCGCTTTTTAAGAGTAAGGTATTATTGGTAAACTTGTGCGATGTAGTCGCCGCCTGCCTGACGCTTGCCTGCTGCAAGCAGGGTAGGCAGGTTAGGCGACGGGCAGGTGCAACGAAGCAATCTGTCGAATTATTATCACTCAGGACAAATCGCTACACTGCTCACCCTGCCACTGTTTGCTAAGCAAGTTGCCTCGCAATGACGCTTAAAATATAAAGTTGCTTTTATCAGACTTCTCCATCACAAATTGCGCTTACCCTGTCTTTGTAAACCAAGTCGACTTGACTGATAAACTTCTTTTTTGATTCATTTTTTTTCTTGACAGGATAGAAAAAAAATGCTATACTTTTATCGGAATATCTGAAAGCTTTTAAAATATTTTGTTTTTAGATACCCCTTTACTATTTTTATATTTAAGGAGTTTTTTATGAAAAAAATAAGAGAATTAGTATGTTTAATTTTATGTTTTTCTATCCTTACTTTCATGGGGTGCCCACTATACAGCGTTCCAAAAGAATATATTGAAAATCTCAAGTTAAAGGATAGTATGAAACCGTTTGATCATTTACTTGAAAATTTAGATGAAGCTCCTTTAGTGATAGCTATGCCGTGTTATGTAACTAGGCATCTATGGGGTAATAAAAATTATAAAGAAAAGGGTGATGAACGAGTGGGTGATATGATTGTCGCCATTGACACAAAGACAAATACTATGTATGACTGGGTGTTCTTTCCTGGGGATCATCGTTTTTCAGAGGCAAGAATCCCAGAAATAGGGACTCCACGAAAATACTACCATGCTTCGCGTAATGTTGACGAAATGGCTTGTCTTGACCCGAGTACAGGAAAACTTGACATCATAAAAACACCTACATATTATGGAAATCATGTGTTTTTAACAGATAAACAAAAAGGGCTATTAGTAGACAGTCCAAGACAACTCGATATGTGTTTGCATATTTTTGACACCAGTCAAACGCCACTGAAAATGCATAAACCAATTGAATTACTTGACGCAAATTTTATCACATTATTTAATCGTAGAATATATGCGGACCCAGATGGAAACTTTTGGTTTGCTTATGAAGAGCGTGGAAACTATGTGAATCATCTTGTAAAGGTAGATACAGAAACGGGAACGGTACACGAGTATTTGACCAACCCCACCGAAGAAGGCAATAACCGTTATAGTTATCTTGTTAAATATGTAGACAATGACTATGTTCTTATTGACCATAACAAGCTTGGCACGGATATAGACTATGAGCATGAGGTTTGTATAGTTGACAAAAAAAATCTACAAGAAGATGCTTCTAAAAATAAAATAGATAAAAAAGCAACCATATCATTTGAATCGGAAGGTAAGGTTTTAAAAATCCAAAACATAACGAAAGTGGATGGGGAATATTATGTACAATTTGTTTCGCTATCAGAAAATAACAAGGACGAGATTTATTTTTATAAAATTGTAGATATTGATACTGATACTCCACGCTTAGAATATGTTACAAACTTTGACTTTGGCATATATGTCTATGACCTTTGGGTGCGAGGCACAAAGATTTATGTTATGAATTCACGATCATTTTCAGATGTTTCATTTTGCTATTACGATGTAGCAACAAACACATTGAGCGACACATTCAGACTTAATATAATACAAATTGGTGAAGCATGGGATGCTGAACTTGCTGCGAGTAAAAAATAAGAAGCAAAACGATAAGTAAGTTTGCGATAAACCAAAAAAAGCCTCTACATGTACAAAGAACATCCTATACAGTAGAGGCAAAGGAGACGCGCGTATGGATACCGCACTTACAAGGAGAAGAGTACAATCGTTACATCGTATCTTTTTTTATGCATTTAAATAAAACCAGGCGCAAGGACCTTTTCTTTAAATCGTATAAACTTAAACGGATGAATATCCAACGGATTTGCATACCAACCTGCAATCTCAGAGGGGTCAACCACATTCAAACTAAAACTAAATGACAGCGGAATGATTACCGATTTTTCTAACAAATACGCTTCCGCTTCAGATAAAACTTCGTATCGCTTTTCTATTCCGTTTTCAGTACTTGCCTTCAACAGGAGATTATCAAAATGCTCATCGACCCAACCGCTACAGTTAAGGGTAGAAGTTCCTCGAAATAGTTCAAGCATAGCTAAAGGGTCTGCAAAATCTGCAATCCATGAAAGTAAACTCACAGAATAATCTGCATTTGACAAATCTGTTTGAGGATTAAAATCCTTAACCGTTTTAATAGATACAAGCATCCCAATTTTTTCCCACGCTTCTTTTAAAACATTCGCAATTCGTTTTTGAAAATCAGTATCATACACTTGAATGACAATACGCTTTTCAGCATCGGTGAGACCAAGCGATGCTATTTTATTTTTTGCTTGTGTCAAGTTTTCCTCGCTAATACCTGCAACACTCGGATAACCTGCTATCGGAAAAACAAGTGTTTCCGCTTGAAGCGAAAAGTTTTCCCGTAGGGTTTCATACGGAAGCGCATATAAAAGGGCTTGGCGTACGGTTTCTGAAGCAACATTGCGGTCACGAACATTAAAATAAAAAAAAGAAGTTCCAAAAAGAGGACTATAGTTTATAACGCCCCGTCCAACAATTTTGTCAAGTGTTGCATTTTTTGACCAATCAAGAGAACCTGTATTAAAAGCGTCTGCTTGGGCATCTTCAGATAAGTCAAGCCGTAAAACTATTTCTTTTAAGTTGACAGATGCCTTATCCCAATACTTTTCGTTTTTAGTAAAAACAACTTGGTTCGCAGAATGTTTAGAAACTTTAAACGGGCCGCTCGAAATGGGTATAAAAATATTTTTTGCTGTTATAGTCTTAGGATTTTTTTGGTAGTTGACAGCATATTCAAGTTGCGACTTATGTACCGGCGCAAAGGCTGGATTACAAAGAATACTTGATAAATGAGGAGTTGGTTCTGTCAGATACACAACAAGCGTATAGGGATCTTCAACAGTTATCGCAACAGAATCTTGATTCTTTACTTGACCAGTCCTATATTCAAATGCACCTTGTATACAATCTAATAATGAAGAATACGGAAAGTCAAGTCCAGGTGAAAGAAGATTTAACCAACTTTGCTTGACAGTTTCAGCGGTGATTTGGTCTCCGTTTTCAAAAAAAGCATCTTCTCGCAAAAAAAATCTCCATGTTTTTCCAGAAACAGTATATTTTTTTGCGAGTGCTGGTACGGGTAATGCAGAATACGGGTCATAGGTAAAAAGACCTTCACTAATTGCTGTCGCAACCTGTAAGTCAGAACTTTCATACACGAGTTGTGGATGCATCAGGGGGAGTTTTTCAGATAAAGCAAAAGAAAACTGCCGTGTACTCCCACTATCGCTTGAATCATTTGCGAAACTGAAACCGAGCGTCAATAAGCCCAGTATACATACTGCACATATTTTTTTCATAAAACCATCGTCCTTATCTACATAAAAACACAAAACGAAAGACAAAATTACAAAAATGAGTGTTTTTTACATAAGGCACTTCTAAAAAGTTACGATTTAAAAAATTTTTTATGAAGTGTAGTATTTTAAGCCTCAAAATTACAAGGCTTAAAAACATCGCATTTTCAAAGCCCTATAAAAATGAATGTTTTTAGAACTTTACTAAATTATTTTCTTGTTTTACCGAAACTTTCGTAGAGGTGTTTTCGTTTTAGGAACAGGAATGCGTATGAAAAAAAAATTAAGTGTGCTTTTTGCTATACTCACCTATTCATTTGTTTTTGCCAACACATACAAGGGCGATGTACAGGGAACAACTATTACACGAATTCCTGTTTGGGTGTTTTTAGAAACAATGCCTGGTGCTACTTCCGAATATGCGAAAGCCTCACTGCCTCCTCGCAAAGCTATAACCGAACTGTCTTGCTATTTACTTTCTGGGCTTGTTTTTGGTTCAGATTTTTCGTACACTCCGTATGATAAAACGAGAAATGTTCCTGAATTTTTTGAAGTAACGGAAAAATACAGGATAAGCCCAGATGATCAAGCCCTTGAAATCAAAGAACTCGTTCCCTCTTACCCCTATTTGTACTGTCTCGCAGAATATACGGCATCTGATGTGCTTGCCAAACGACAAGAAAGCTGGAAAACGCTCTCATACAAAACAGTAAAAGGATACGGAGTTGGTGAACGCAGTGACGAAATACAGGGGGTGTATGACGCCTACCATAATGCCATTAAAGATGCCGTAAGAAGATATGCACAAACACTTACCAAAAACAAACCTGCAGAAGTAAGTGGTCAATTTATGATTAAGGGAGAACCACGCCTTTATATGAAAAGTGGAAGGTTTCACGCAAGTCTTGAATTATACATCATAATAGATACAATACGACCATATACACAATTTTAATTACTTAATTAATGAGCGAGTACATATTGTTTCATTACTGTTTAGATTACATGTATCACATGTGATTATAAGCTGTGATAAACATCATGTGTAGTGGAGAAAGTATGGCTACAATTTTAATGTCAGTAACTGACAAAACAGGCTTAGTTACATTTGCAAAAATGATGCAACAAGCAGATGAGCCTATGACCTATATAGCATCAGGTGGCACTGCAAAAACACTTGAAGAAGCAGGTATTCCTGTCATGCAAGTTTCACAAGTAACAGGCTCCCCAGAAATGATAGGCGGAAGGGTCAAAACATTGCACCCCAATATTCACGCAGCTATTTTGGCAAAAAATACCGAAACGGATTTGAGCGAAATCGAAAGTTTTGGCATTAAAGCGATAGATATGGTTATTTGTAATCTATATGAATTTGAAAAAGCCATATCGTCAAGTGTGTCAAGTGAGGCTGACTGTATTGAACATATTGATATAGGTGGAGTGGCACTTCTTCGAGCAGCAGCAAAAAATTTTGACCGAGTTACTGTTATCTGTGATCCGAGTGACTATGACAGTATTGCAAAAGAATATATAGAAAATGGTTGTGTTCTATTGGAAACGCGTCGTCGTCTGGCCGCTAAAGCATTTGCACTATGTACGCAATATGACGCAGCAATCACAAGGTGGCTGACAAATGATACCGTTATCTTTAGGAGTGGCTATCTCCTTGAAGAATTACGCTATGGCGAAAACCCTCACCAAAGGGCAAGACTGTACACCCACGAGCCAAACAAAACAGTACTTGGCGGAACCTTACTACAAGGAAAACAGTTGTCATACAATAACATCTTAGACTGTGATGCTGCTTGGAAAACAGTTTCGTTATTCAGTAAACCGGCTGCCGTTGTCATTAAACACTTGACACCATGCGGAATTGCAGAACTTGGAGAAAACGCCAGTGACGCAGAACTAGAATACGCTGTGCGTGCAGCTATCGCATGTGATCCTGTTTCCGCTTTTGGTAGTATTATTGCTGTCAACCGGACCTTTGACGAAAAAGCCCTTGAGGCATTTGGCTCGCTTTTTGTAGAATGTCTTATTGCACCTCGTTTTACTGAAGGTGTAAAGCAACAACTGGCAAAAAAGAAAAACTGGCGTATCATTGAAGCGCCAATGCCTGCTTTTTCACAAAAAGAAGAATTTCGTTCAGTTCTTAACGGTTTTTTAATACAGGATACTGATTGTGGGGATCCTGAACATACTTCTCACAGAGTAGTGACCGAAACTAAGCCGACAGAAATCCAACAAAAAACCCTCGCATTTGCATGGAAGGCGTGCTTGTCTGTTAAGTCAAATGCTATTGTGCTCGCCGCACCGATTGATGCAAGACAGCCAGAGCGAGGTTTTTGTACAGTGGGGATAGGATGTGGACAACCAAATCGAGTTGATGCTGGACGACATGCAATTAAGCGAGCAGGTGAAAAAGCAATAGGCTCATGCTTAGCCTCTGATGCCTTTTTTCCATTTGCCGACACTGTAGAACAAGCAGTTAAGGCTAAGATTGCTGCTATTATACAACCTGGCGGTTCAATACGAGATGACGATAGTATACAAGCATGTAATAGTGCAAATATCCCAATGATATTTACTGGGGTGCGGCATTTCAAACATTAACCGATATTTTATTATCTCTTTATATGCTTGCATGACAGCACCTATACCTTGAGCGTTCGCAATGCAATGAGAACGCTCAAACCACTGAAGCATTTGGCTGCCTTTCTGTGCCTACAATGCTTATACCGTGCAAGCAGTAATCTGTGCGTCTACATTCGCTCGCAAACCAGTGCCATTACAAAATTCTCATATACCATAATAGTAAACTTACGACAAAAATTTTAATTTGGGCTAAGAGCAAAAATGTGTTAGTAGCCTGACGCATCGAAGCGTTAAAAAGGGAGGTTTTCGCTCCTAACGCCTGCTCGCTCGGCATGTTGATTGGCTAGCACCGCCCCGTACTGGTACCTCCCCTTACCTCTCTGCTTATCAGATAAGCAAAATACCGTTTAAAAAAAAGAGAGTATACTCTCTTTAGTGGGTGTTGACAAACACCCACTAAAGGAGTTTTCTATGAAGAAATATTTACTGATTGTAAGTACTTTCGTTCTATTGTTGGGTTTTGTGTCTTGTACACAAAATATCGAAACGGTTCTTCCGTGGCAGTCTGTTGATACTAGCAGCGGTGTAGTCGAACTCGTAGACTATTTGGACAAAACAAAATTACCTGATATACAAGGTGTAAAAATCGTAAAAGACCCCAAAGCAGCAAGGCTTGCCTACATTGATAATGGTACGAGTTATGAGTTTGAATCTACCTATACTATAAACAAAGGTAAGATGACTATTACACCTTTGAAGTGTGAGGATAAGACAAACACATATCAATGTACAGGCTCGGTAGTTGCCACTGCATCAAAAGACGGGAAAACGCTTACGGTAAAAGGCACACTTACTATTACTGGGGAGGGTTTAAGTGACCCAAAAACTTTTAACATCAACATGAAGTTAGACTGGGCGCTTATTCTTCCTTAATACTTTACCGTGAAGGACACTTCTAAAAACTCATACTTTATAAAAATTTTTATGAAGTATGAGTTTTTACTTATTTTACTTAATAGAAACTCATCGAATGTGGGCTTGTTTGGTACAACACCATTTTTTATTTCTACCAGATACAAAGATCCTTCTTTGACTAATAAGATGTCAACATCTTTTTTATCAATATCATTTTTAGGATACCCTATTGTCATGTTGTACAGTCTTGCACTTGTCGTCTAGCCTCTCTGTAGAAGTTATAGCATATTCCCATGACAGCATACGATATGCTTCGCTTCCCTGCTAAAAATAGTAGGGAGACAAAACATTGACAAACAGTATATCTTCATTACTCACATCTATGTTTTTGTTTTAGGAGCTAAGCCTCGTTTTTTTAGTTCTGCTTCCACAAGACGATATTCAAAAAACCCCGGATACTTACATTCACTAATTTCTTCATAGAGTTTTTCAGCAGTTTTTGATTCACGCACAAGTTCATAAAATTTTGCAAGATAAAACTTCATTCTATAACGCTTAGTCATATCTTGCACCTTGCCTATTCTATTGGAAACATCGCTTTCAGCAGTATTGTCTACAAATAGTCGCGACAAAAAGTATTCCTCTTCGTTAGTACTGCGGTTTATATATGGAAGATATTTGTTCATAAATGCTTGACCAGCCTTAGGGTTACCTAATTGGTAATAACATACTGTTGCCATCAAAGCATAGTAGCTATTATGGGATGCTTTTTCTAAGGCTTGTATAAAACTAAGCCGTGCCTTTTCGTACTCGCCTTTTTCAAAATATAAAACCCCCAAACCTTCAGCAGCAAAATAATAGTCAGGATAGAGTTCTAAAATTTTTGTGTAATCTGCGATAGCGGCATCTTTTTTTCCTAAATCGTCATGTAAACCTGCTCGATAGATGTAGGCAATATAGTTAGTAGGTTCATTTTGAATAACCTTATTATAAGCAGCAAGAGCATCATTTTTGCGCCCTGCTCTAATGCAATAAGAACCCTTGTCAAGATAGTAACTCATGACAGTATTATCCAGCTTAATGGCCTTGTCTACATTTTGAATTGCTTGAAGTCCCTTATTTTCTTCAAAGTTAATTCGTGCGAGTGTAGCATAGGCTTCAGCATTTTTAGGATTGATTGCTATAACCGTTTCCGCACTGTTCGTTGCTTTTTCAAAATCGCCTTGCATATACGCAACTTTTGCCAAACCTATATGAGCATCTTCGTTTTTTGGCTCAAGCGCAATTACATTGGCATAATACTTTGTAGCAGTTGTATAGTTTCTATTGAAGTATGAGTCTTCGCCAAGTTGCAAGAGCGCTTGTGTATTATTCGGCTCAAGCGAAATAATTTTCTTTAAGTATGAAGTTTTTTTTGAATCATTATTATCTACAGCTGCTAATAAACTTTGAGCAAAAAGAGTATCCGTATTTTTGGGGTATTTTGTTTCTAACTCATTTGCCAAATTTTTAGCAGTTTCAAAGTCATTTTTGGAAATAAGAATCGAAAGTTTTAAGTTTTGCATATTTTCGGTTCCTGTTACCGAAGCATCATAGGTGTTAAACAACTTCAGAGCATCATCCAATTTATTTTTCGCTAGTAGGTTTTTTAGCTTGTTAGCGAATTCCAGTTCTAGATTTTCTTTTTTTTCTGGTTTTACGGCTGGTTTTGTAGGCTCGCTAGAAATAGGTACTGTGATTTCTGGCTCGGATTCCGTTATAGTGCTTTTTTCAGTTGTTTTACATGAAAAAACTGCAATAAAAAAAGTCAGACAAAAAAATATGTACATCAATTTAGGATATTTCATTATATAAACTCCCGTTTTCCATTGAAAAATTACACATATTACATTATAATGCTTTTTGATTTATGAAACATACCAGTACAAAAATAATTACACATATTGTAATATATGTTATCGCTATTATCGGAATTTTTGTTTTACAGTTTAAGAGTGCAAAGACATTTTCTCTTACACTGGGGGCTCTTTCTATTTCTGGTAGGAACGAAGTGGTCGATGGAAAAACCATTCCCCTATTACCAATACAAGTAGTTTCAAATGGAATTAGTTTTTTTGTAAGCGAGCGAGACCCTATACTTGTAGAAGATACCTTTGGTCAACATCCTATTTTGGTACAAGACTACTCCAATGAAGACGCTCGTTTTACTATCCATTGTAGCGAGGGCATATCAATCACTTTTGGCTATGACAAGTACGGAGATATTGAAGTATTATCTATTCTCGGAAACATGCCTGACAGTATTTTATCCGTGAGTATTCCATGGAAAATACTCGCAAATGCTCGGTTTGAAATTAAAAACAAAAAAAGTTTAATCCTATTATCAAAAAAAAGTTTTCAGTTTGAAGGTGATTTTGGCTTTAATGAAATGGGCATTATTGACACCCATATTGAGCAACCATATCTTAAACTCACTCGCGAAAATCCACATGCACAATATACCAGCTATATTGAGTCAAAGGAGTTTAGTATTCAATCTATTGCGGCTATGTCAGGTAGTACCGAAAATGAATACCGTCAAGCTAAAGAAGAATTTTCCAGCCTTGCCTTGAACTTGACGCGTGAAGCGATTGCTAAGCGAAACTACACCGAACAAACACTTGTTGCATACATAGCGGAGATGGCTCGTCGAAATATGTATGTAACGGCATTTGAACACGCCCCAGCAAGTCTTTTAACACGCCAAAACCGCACAGCACTCAGTTTAAGTTTTTACGGCAACACAATAGAATCGTATAATGAAATCATACAAGAAGAAAACACACAGCGTCAAATACTTTCGCGACTTATTTCGGAACGCTCTATTTCTATATTTGAATTTGAAAATCTTATAGCCTACCTCGTAGATAGAAATAGCTCCGTACTTATAGAAGATTTGAATGCAGTATTGGCACAAAATGATTTATCTAAAATAAATCTGTCGCAAGCAATAGGCATTATAGAAGCCAGTTTAGACTATGCAGAATATTTCCCAAACCGAGAAAACTTTTTTGAAAAAAATATTGAAACCTGTTTTCGAAAAATCACTGACTCGTTCATGATTATTGATGAAAACTTGTTTGGTATCATTACCGAAAATGACAGTAGCGTACTTGACACTATTTTAAATCTGCGTTTGTCAAGAGTCTTGTTACGCTTTGGTACGGAATCATGGAAAACAGTTGGGTATAAGCTATATACATCTGTCTGCTCATTACTTGGAGTTGATGGGAGTATTGCAAAAAAGTATACTATCACGGCAGAAAGAGATTCACGCGGTATCATTGTAAATGATGAAGTTATTTTTAATGTCGCACAAATTTACCCACACATTGTAGAAAACAACTGGTACCCTTCTGCAAAATCGCTTCACAAGGCTCGTCATGGCATGTGGCTCTACACATCTGCAAAAGAAGTACAGGTACTTGACAGTAGTCAAAACAGAGTGCACTTTTCTATTGAAGGCATAAAAGACGCTTCTGAATATTTTGTCATGCGTAATGTTAGTCGGTTACGATCAATTATCATCTATGGTTTGGAATACCGTAGCGACCGCCGATTTGAAACATATAATTCTTCAGGCTATGTATATAACGAAAATACGGGAACCCTTTATGTCAAGTTAAAGCATAAACAAGATGTCGAAGAAATAATTTTGCTCTTTGATAATTAGTGGCATTTTATGCAACGAAGTTTCCAGCAGGGCGAGTAGCGTCCTGCCTGTCCTGTCTGCCGTCAGGCAGGCGGCAGACAGGTAGCGAATCGTCCGTGTGATAACCTTTGTTTTAATTGTCACACGGATTCAATTTTGCTAACGCAAAATTATGGAATAACAGTCATTGTGTGCCTTGCCTCGTAATACAGAAGCAATCTCTCGTAAGAGGTGTCACGCGGATTCGGAATTTCTACGAAATTCCATATATTAAAATGTCATTCTTTGCCTGATGTGCGGTAACATAACAAGACCTTGTGGCGCAAAAATCGTTAGATTTTTGCAAATCCGTGTGATAATACCTTAGAGATTGCTTCGGGGCTTTCGCCCCTCGCAATGACGAGCAGTGTCGCTTATGCGTCCTCGCAATGAGGGTGGTATACGATGCTCCTCATAATGACAAAGTGAATTGCTGTTTCGCCACACTGGCGGCAGGCACCCCTCACACACCACAAGCCGAACACTATCTCCTCAGCCCCCTACTTGAAAAATATTGTTTTTTTTTTATAGTAATCCTACAATAAGTAAGATTATTTTAGGAGTTTTTTGGTGGAAGTAAGAGTTCGATATGCGCCGTCGCCAACTGGTTTTCAACACATTGGGGGCGTTCGCACTGCCTTGTTTAACTACCTTTTTGCAAAAGCAAATGGGGGAAAGTTTATTTTACGCATCGAAGACACCGACCGCACACGGTACGATAGCGAATATGAAAAAAATCTTTTTGATACACTTGACTGGCTGCGTATTGATTGGGATGAGGGCGGACAAAAAGGGGGCAATTATGGTCCATACACACAGTCTGAAAGAACTGAGCTATATAAAAAATATGCGCAACAACTGGTAGATGCAGGTCAAGCCTACTACTGTTTTTGTGATTCGGAACGACTTGAGCGTATTCGTAAAATCCAAACGATGAATAATATGCCGCCCGGTTATGACAGAGCATGCCGAGACTTAAGTCCAGAAGAAATAAAAGAAAATCTTGACAAGGGTATTCCGTATGTTATCCGTCTTAAAATTCCGCTAGAGGGTGTTACAAAATTCCATGATAGTGTTATTGGTGATGTCGAATGGAAAAATGAAGATATTAATCCCGATCCTGTATTGCTAAAAAGTGACGGCTTCCCGACATACCATTTAGCAAACATTGTCGATGACCACCTTATGAATATAACCCATGTCATGCGTGCTCAAGAGTGGTTGCCGTCCACACCAATGCATGTAATTATGTATAATGCTTTCGGTTGGCAGCCGCCGCAATTTTGTCATTTACCAATGGTAATGGGAAACGATGGACAAAAACTTTCCAAGAGACATGGGGCAGCAAGTTGTAATGATTTTAGAAACAAGGGCTATTTAAGCGAAGCCATTGTCAACTATGTTGCTCTGTTAGGGTGTTCCTACGAAGAAGGTAAAGAGCTATATACCCTTGATGAGTTAGGCGCTCGTTTTGATACAGCACACCTTAACAAAGCCCCTGCCGTATTTGACTACAAAAAACTGGACTGGTTTAATGGACAGTACATACGAAGCAAAACCGATGCAGAACTGTTTGAACTTACCTGGGGCTTTATCGTGAATGCAGGTATCTTTGGGACACCTCCTGCAATGCAGAGTATTTTTTTAGATGAAACAAGCTTGACAGCAAATGAGGAACAGCGTGCTAAACTAATGAAAGCGATGCCACTTATCCGAGAACGCATACATCTTTTGAGCGAAGCACCAGATATGGTACGCTTTTTGTTTGTTGACCCACCCCTTGCACCGCTTGAAGACTTTATTCCAAAAAAACTAAATGCTGAAACGGTCAAGACAATTCTTGAAATAGCAAAATCTATAATTCCGCAACTAGAGGGGCTTTCCGAAGAAGCAGGCTTTGAACTCTTTAAGCCAGAGGGAGAACGCCTACAAGTAAAGATGGGAGACTTTATGACACCAATTCGGGTTGCTGTTACTGGTAGTCGGATTAGTCCACCGCTTGTCGGTTCAATTCAAATTTTAGGATATGACAAAGCTATCCATAGGATTGATACGGTTTTGGAAAAATATTTTTAACTTGACATAACTTATACATACATAATAGGAAAAGAGGCATACGATTATGGAAACAAAAGAAACGAGAGAAATTACAATGGAAAAAGTGGTGAGTCTGTGTAAAAGACGCGGCTTTGTATTTCAATCATCAGAAATTTACGGTGGACAAAATGGCGCATGGGATTATGGGCCACTCGGTATCGAACTAAAAAGAAATATTTCTAACGAGTGGTGGCGCTCTATGTGTAATATGCATGACAATATCGTGGGACTTGACGCTAGTATCCTCATGCATCCGCGTGTTTGGGAAGCATCAGGACATGTAGAAAATTTTACCGACCCTCTTGTCGACTGCAAAAAATGTAAACAACGCTTCCGAGCAGATCACCTTGACCCTGAAACGCTCGAAAAAAAATGCTGCCCTGAATGTGGTGGAGAATTGACAGATACCAGAAAATTTAACCTTATGTTTAAGACTCATATTGGTCCTACAGATGACAATAGCTCATTGTTGTATTTGCGCCCCGAAACAGCGCAGGGTATTTATGTCAACTACAAAAACATTCAACAGTCTAATCGGCTAAAAATTCCTTTTGGTATTGCACAAATTGGGAAAGCCTTTAGAAATGAAATTGTTACCAAAAACTTTATTTTTAGGACTTGCGAATTTGAGCAAATGGAAATGCAATTTTTTGTCAAGCCAGGAGAAGATGAAAAATGGTTTGAGTATTGGAAAAAAGAGCGACTTTCTTTTTATCAACAACTCGGTGTACGGCCTGAACGCTTACGCTGGCACCAACACGGCAAAGACGAACTCGCCCACTACGCTAAAGATGCATACGATATTGAGTACGAATTTCCAATGGGCTTTAAAGAACTTGAGGGTATACATAACCGAACCGATTTTGACTTACGACGGCATACTGAATATTCTGGTAAAGATTTACAATACATTGACCAAGAAAACAACAACGAGCGATATATTCCTTACATTATCGAAACTTCTGCAGGGCTCACGCGCAATGTGTTGATGTTCTTGTGCAATGCCTATGTTGAAGAAAAAATTGCTGACAATGGCAATGACGATGACTGGCGTACTGTTCTGAAGTTTTCACCAAAAATTGCTCCCATTACGGTTGCCGTTTTGCCATTGATGAAAAAGGACGGGCTTGCAGAACTTGCCCAAGAAATCCGCAATGAATTACGCAGTGAGTTTACAACAGACTATGACCAAGCAGGCGCTATCGGAAAACGCTATCGCCGTCAAGACGAAGTAGGTACGCCATTTTGCATTACTGTCGACTATGACACAAAAGAAGACAAAACAGTAACATTGCGATTCCGCGACACGATGGAGCAAATACGACTTCCTATTTCGGAATTAGCAGCGAGAATACGGAGCGAAATAGCACAGTGGAAACTACAATAGAGGACACTTCTAAAAACTATGACAGGGCAGCGAAGCATCTCGATGAGTTTCTAGAGGTTCCCTTAAGTCCTGAATGCCAACTTGCCGTATTTCCGTGTTTTAGGAAGGTAAGGGATTCTAAGGGAAAGGTAGAAAAAACAAAACCGTCTACAGGATGTAGACGGTGCGTAAGTGCGAGAATTAAAAAGAACATAATATATTTTAATTCTCGGCCACTTTGAAAAAACAAGGATGTTTTTTCAAAGTGCATTTGCTTCGCTCAAAAGGGTGTCTTTTCAGGGAAATTGATTTTTAATATGAACAACTAGTTTACGAGTTAATCTTGACCAATTTATAGATAGGTTTAAAAATATCAGGTTTGCTTAAACTCCATAGGAGATAACTGAGAACTTATTGCTTTCAGGCGGGTTCTTAGGGCAGAGCCCTAAGCCGCGTTTTAGGAAGGAAAGGGTTCCTAAGGGAAAGGAAACCCTTTTGCTCGGTCAAAAGGGTTTCCTTTCCCTTAGTATAAGGATGCAGAAAACAATCTCTGTAAAAATTGATTTCCCTATCAAACAAAGACTTGATATTTATTTTATCTTAAATATGATGTGAATGAAGAGGTTATTATGAAAAAATTTTTACTTTTACTTACCGTACTTGTTACTGTATCTTGTGCAAGCGTTAAACCACTTTCACAGGACCGCATCCAAGTATATGAACAACTCGTTTCAGTAACTAACCAAGATTTACCCCTTACGGTTGATGAAGTAACTGTACTTGACAGAGTGGAATTTAGTGAGTCAGAACGCACACTTGATTATATATACACTCTTGGATTTAGTGGTGATGATTTATCACAAAGCCAAATACAAGAGTTAAAATCTCAAATATCCTATCTGGTACAGGAAAACATGAAAAATAATAATACACCAGCTGTTGCTATGTATCGAAGCGATAAACTCAATATTCGCCATCGATACTACGATTCAAATGGAAAAGAGCTTATAACAGTTGTCGTTCCTGCTGGCTCCTATTAATAGACGGCACTCTTTGGCCTCAAGACGAATAAAACAGGTAGGTTACAAGAGCCCAAAAATATAAAACCCCTTACACACTGAGTATAAGGGGTTTTTTAATGCAAAAGCAATACATTTACGCTTTTTTTACGGGCAAGCGCGTTTTGATTTTTGCAGCCTTGCCGATTTTTTCGCGAATATAGTAGAGTTTTGCGCGTCGCACCTTGCCAGGTCGAACAACTTCAATACCCGCGATTCGAGGTGAATGACAGGGAAAAACACGCTCAACACCAACACCATAGGAATTTTTACGCACCGTAAAAGTACGAGCCAAACCTGCATTCTTAAAACAAATAACAAGGCCTTCGTATGCTTGTACTCGTTCTGTCTTTCCTTCAACAATCTTAAAGAGCACCTTTACGGTGTCACCAACGCGAAATTCTGGCATATTTTCTGCCATTTGCTTTGCTTCAATTTTTTTAATCAAGTCTGTTGCCATCTTGTAGCTCCTTCAAACAATTTTCCATTTCGCTTGTCCAGGTTGCAGAATTTCGTTTTTGTTCAAGTAGGTCTTTTCTATTGAGAGCGGTTTTTTCTATCCGTTTCAAAAGTCGCCACTTACGAATCTGCTCATGGTGCCCAGACAGCAAAATCTCGGGGACAGTCTGCCCTCGAAACACAGCAGGCCTTGTATACTGCGGATACTCCAAAAGCCCATCGGAAAAACTTTCTTCCTCTAAGGACTCTTGCGAAATAACACCATCTAAGAGTCGGTATATACAATCAATAAGCACTAAACTTGCAACTTCTCCAGAGGAGAGCACATAATCGCCTATAGAAATTTCGTCCGTGATGTATGTGTCGATTATCCGCTGGTCGATACCTTCATAGCGGCCACATACTAAAACGAGCTCTTTTTCCAAAGAAAGTTCATGCGCCTTTGCCTGATTAAATGGCTTTCCCGATGGGCTTACATATACAACTCTCTTGCCACGAGCCTGAATAGAGTCGAGGGCAAGCGCCATAGGTTCAGGCATCAATAACATACCTGCTCCACCACCATAAGTCAAATCATCACATGTTTTATGCTTGTCAAAAGCAAAATCCCGTATATTTACCAACGAATAATCTACAAGTTTCCGCTCTACAGCCTTTGCCATTATCGAAGTCGAAAAAAAAGACTGTACAATTTCTGGAAACAAGGTCAGCACATAAAATTTCATACTCAAAAGCAATATAAGACTTGATTTAAGAATCTGTATCCCAAACCAGCCACTTTTAATCTAAAATCCAGCGGTGCATAAGCTGAACTGTAAACTGTTCTAAATTCACCTCACCGATAAACTCATCGTTAAAAGGAATATAGACAAGTCTATTCGTTCCCGCCTCGGTTAGTTCAATCAAGTAGGAACTACCGCCTTCAATTACATTGGTAATATGTCCTAGTTTTTCACCCTTGTACACAAGAACACAGTTACAAAGATCACTGATGTAGTACTCCCCTTCGTATAAGGGAGCCGCTTCATCACGAGGAAGTAAAATAGTTGCCGACTTAAATTGCTTTGCAACAACTGGGTCAGTCACTCCCTCAAATTGCATTAAAATATCTCTCGCTCGTATAATAACACTACAAACCTTAAAAAAGCCATCAGACAAGGTTCTCTTCTGATAGGGAGAATCATAAAACTGAATATACACTCGTTTTAGGTTTGCAAAATGTTCCAATTCGCCCGAAAGACTTTCTACTTTTACATATCCGTCTAAGCCAAAAGGCGCACGAATTATTGCACTAGCCAAAAGATCATCAGTCGATGATTTCAAGTATGTATTTTTTTCCATCTTTGCTAGCACTTGCGTTAAGGATTGTTCTCATTGCCTTTGCAATACGCCCCTGTTTTCCTATTATTTTGCCTATATCGTCACTGTTTACCTTTAACTCCAAAACAGTGGCCTTTTCGCCAGGTACTTCGTTTACCACAACGGCACTCGGGTCATCTACAAGTGTTTTTACAATAAAGTCAATTAAGTCTTTTTGCATAGCGGATCCTCATATTACCTCATTGTCTTACACAGACAAGGTAAAATTTTTTTTATTCAAAAGTTGCTTAACGGTATCAGTTGGTTGAGCACCTTTTGAAAGCCAAGACCTTACTTTTTCAGAATCAAACATAATTTGCTTGTCTTCTGCTGCTATCGGATGGTAAATCCCAACTTGGTCGAGGGTTTTCCCATCGCGTGGCTCTCTTGAATCTTGCACAACCATACGATAATATGGTCGCTTATTGGTTCCGAGCCTTTTGAGTCTAATTTTTACCACTCTATCCTCCGAAACAGATAAAATATCTAGGGAGTATACCTATTTTACTAAAAAAGTCAAGGCTTTTTGCTCGGTATTCACGGAAATCAATTTTTTGCAGGGAGTGTTTTCTGCGTCCTTATACTAAGGGAAAAGACACCCTTTTGACCGAGCAAAAGGGTTTCCTTTCCCTTAGAATCCCTTACCTTCCTAAAACGCGGCTTAGGGCTCTGCCCTAAGAACCCACCTGAAAGTAATAAGTTCCTAGTTATGCTCTATGGAATTTAAGCAACTGGCAAGTTGGCATTCAGGATTTGAGGGAACCTCTAAAAACTTCAGTTTTTAGAGGTATCTTTGAAAATGCGAGTATTTGAGCCTT